>JBCCJK010000033.1 GCA_039027815.1 Verrucomicrobiota bacterium | reverse complement strand
TTTCGGGCCAGACCAAGGCGCGACGAGGGCGCGGTGCAGGCACCGTAACCGAGGAGCAACGCTGGGCTGGCTCGAAAGACACCGGCTCTTCCTTCCCCGCGCTTCAGCGCCTCTTCCCCACAACACCTCCCCTCCATTCTAACAGTGAATTCTGGAGGTTGGTATCAAGCGCTCGCCTCGGCGCCCTTGTGCCCCAGGGCCTTGACCGCTCGGTTCAACTGGTCAAACTCAATCGGCTTCTTGATGACCGTGACGGCACCCCGAGCCAGAATCTTACTCAGGATCTCGCTGTCAGGGTAGCCCGTGATGATGACAATCGGGACGTCTGGGTGCATCTCTTTGATTTTGATGTAAAGCTCATCCCCTGGGATGTCCGGGAGCTTCAGGTCCAGGAACACCAGATCGAAGGATTGCTTCTCGGCCTGCGCGATGGCCTCGGCTCCGGTTCCCACGACCACGCGGGCAAAACCAGCCTTCTTGAGATACTGCTTGAAGAGCGTTTGCAAGCCCTCGTCATCGTCCACCACCAAGACACTGGGCTGGCCATCTTCCTCATTCCGAAGGACATCCCGGTCGAGCAGGCTGCGCTTGATCCGCCAGCGACCACCAATTTGCACCGCGGGCAATTGTCCGCGCTGGACCAAGTAGTAAACCGTCGGCAGAGGAATTCGCAGGTATTGCGAGGTTTCCTTCACCGTCATCAATTCGGGCTGTTCTTCTTCGCTCATAGTAAACTGTCGGCTGAGGTGGCTGCGGGTGTTCAGAGAGTCAAAAAAGGTCAGGAAGGAAACCAGGTTTTATATTTTCCATAAAAATGACCTTTTTGGGGCTTTTGGTAATTCTTATCTCCAACACATTTAATACAGTTTTTGACAGTATTCCAAGGATAATTTTCAGAATCGAGGGAAATCCGTGTGTTTTTCTCAGGTTTGCTATAACAATTAAGAAATCTTAAGCATCTAGCTGAAAGCGTTTCTTCAAATCCTGCCAGGAGAACTGGATGAGGGTGGGGCGACCGCGTGGGCAGCAGTAGGGCATGTCGCATCGAAGGAGTTGCGCGACCAGCTCTTCCAGGCGCTTGGTGGTCCAGGCGGCCTTTTCCTGAGAGAGGTTCTGGCTGATGGCCTTGAGGAGTCGCTCTTGCCGTCGCTCTCCCCCTCGACCCAAGCCTTTTTTCAAAACGCCCGCCATCTCCAGGACGGTTTCGGCCGGACCCAGCTCTTCGAGGTAGGCCGGCACTTCGTCCAACTTGAGCGTCCCTGAGCCAAAAAACTCGAGCGCGAAACCCATGGCGCTCAAAAGCTCTCGATGCTCCAGCAGCTTCTCGAGATCGGACGGCGCGGGTTGCAGGGTTACGGGAACCAAAAGAGCTTGGCGGGCGACTTCTCCCGAATTGATCTCCTCGAGCGCTCTTTCATAGAAAATGCGCTCCTTGGCCGCCCTTGGCCTCAGCAGGACCAGGCCCTCGGTAGACTCCAAAAGGCCATACTCCCCTCCCAGCACGGCCAGGCATTGAAACGCCTGTTCCTCCGCGATCTCCAAAGGCAGCTCCCAGGCCCTCTCGCGAGGCGAAAAGGTCCACTCTTCCCGGGCCTCGCTGGGAGCCTCTTCCCGAACTCGACCCTCCACCGCCGTTTCCTGGACGCAGGCTGATGCCGCTGGCTCCTCTCGGACCGTCTGGGCGAGCTTCGCGGCCGGTGCCGCGCTTGGCTGCAAGGCCCGGACCAGCACCTCCCGCACACCCTGCTCCACTTGAAGCTCGTCCCGAAAGCGGACCTCCTTTTTAGCGGGGTGAACATTCACATCGATCCTCTCCGGTGCCAGCCGCAACCAGAGGAAGGCCATGGCCGACTTGCCCGGAGGCAAACGCCCCTCGTAGGCCGAGCGAATGGCCCGCTGGAGGAGCGCGCTTTCCACCACTCGGCCGTTCAAAAAGGTGCACTGCAGGCGCCGGTCTCCTCGACCATACCCGGGTTGCCCCAGCCAGCCCTCCACCTGAAGCCCCTTGCTCTCGGTCGGGGCCAGCGGAAGGAGGAATTCTTGGAGATCCTTTCCCACAAAATCAAAGACTCGCTCCCGCAAGGTGTTCCCAGCCGCCCAGCGAAAGACCTCTTGGCTGTCTTTTTGAAAGCGGAAGGCCACCTCAGGATGCGCCAGTGCCAGCAGCCGCAGTGCCCGCTCCACTCGCGCGGCCTCCGTCGCCTGACTCTTGAGAAACTTCCTGCGAGCCGGGACATTGAAAAAAAGATGGCGGACTTCAATCTGGGTTCCGGGGGCCAGCCCCACTTCCTCAACCTGCCGCAAGCGTCCGCCGTCGACCCGGACCACCGTCCCCGCTTCGCTGTTTGCTTCCCGCGTGCTGAGACTGAATTGAGAGACACTCGCGATGCTGGCCAAGGCCTCGCCTCGAAAGCCCATGGTGGTCACTCCAGCCAGATCCCGCGAGTCCCGGATCTTGCTGGTGGCATGGCGCTCCACAGCCAGCAAGGCATCCTGCCGATCCATCCCCTGCCCATTGTCAATCACCCGCAGCTGCGAAAGGCCACCCCGCTGGATGAGGACCTCGATTTGGCTGGCTCCAGCATCGAGCGCGTTCTCCACCAATTCCTTCACCACGGAAGCCGGCCGCTCCACCACCTCCCCGGCCGCGACCTGACTGGCAACTTGATCGGTAAGAACGGCAATCCGGCCCATCAAAGCAAATAAACCGTAGAGAAGCTTGTCTCTCAGGTAAAAAATCAGAATTTTGCTTTCGAGAGATGTCATTTGTCACGAATCTCGCTATATTAAAAAGGACAGACCAGGATCCCTGGCTCCCATCCTTCATGTTGAACCTCACGCCGGCCGCCAAAAGTGAACTGCAAGCGCTTCTGCAAGCGCGGTCGGAAGACGATGGGCAAGGCTTGCGTCTGCGGGTCGACAAGGGCGGATGCGCTGGTTGGCAGTATGTCATGAAAGTCGATCAGCAAGCTGAGGCCGACTGGGTGCTCAACGACGAGGGGGCCCGGGTTTTCGTCGATCAGGAAAGCCTCACTTTCTTGAAGGGCTGCACCGTCGATTTCAGCGATGACCTCACGGACGCGGGGTTCAAAATCGTCAACCCGAACGCCGCTCGAAGCTGTGGCTGCGGGACTTCCTTCGAACCCACCTCCCGCTAAGCTTTCTCCCGACGGTCTCTCATGAAGCGCGAACGGATTTTTCATCATCCCTCTGACTGCTTCCTGACGACCGGCGGATCTGGACTCAGCCCCCGGGGCCGAGCCCAGAAATCACGGCAAAATGGGCTTCTCTGGTGGGTCGTTGGCACCACCCTTCTGCTAGCGGGAGCGACTGGCTCTTGGCTAGCCTGTCTCTACATCTTCGGCTACCCCGAAAAGCCGCAGAACTATCAGATCCTGCAAAGCTTCGAAAGGCTCTCCCCTCCGCAGGTTTTCAGTCGCATGAGCTATCCCGAAGGCCAAGGCCGGGCCTCCCGCCATCTCTACGGGAAATTTCGCGGCTACAATCAAACCCAACTAGAAGCGCTCAACGCGCGCCTGAAGCGGGATTACATCCGCAATTACGAAGACGCCCACAGCCTGTCCTACCTCGAGGGCTCGTTCCGGATCGAATCGGCCCGGGTTCTGGGAGAAGCCGATTTTTTCCAGAAGGGACTCTTGGTCGAAGCTCGTTCCAAGGACTACCCCTTCTTGGCCGCCGAAATTTTGCTTCCCACCAAAAAAGCCCTCTCCGAATTCTCCCAGAAGGACTTGCAAGGGGAGACCCTCACCCTCTCCGCGGGAACCGACTTTGCCGCCCTCCTGCATGTGGCCAGAGAGGATGAAAAAACCATTCGCCTGAGCGTGGTGCCCCTCAGTTATCGCCAGCAGCAATTCAAAAAAGGACCACGGCTGGCCTTGTCCCCCCCCCGTGCTGTCAACCCGCGGTCGGACTGGCCTTTGGGCGAGGCCCTGGCACCTTACAATCCAGCCGGCAACCTGGCTCACGAAATCGCAGCCAGAATTCGCTGACGGCTCATTCTTTCCGTCGTTCAGCCAGCTCCGCTTGGAACCACTCTTGGAAGAGTTCCTGGGCTTGTTTCAGGAGAGGCATCCGAGAGCGACTCAGGAGATCGGGCGGCATCGGGTTGTCTTGCGGGCGTTCGCCTAGGGTGATTTCGACAGTTCGCCATTCCTCTCGCGGCACCCGGGAAACGGAGTCGATGACCGCCAAAAGGAGCCGATTGAGCTCCTGCGGCTCGGCTTGGTCGAGAAGGCCGAGATCCAGCACCCCCTGGGGCGACACCAGGTCCAACTTCACGGAAGTCTCCACCAGGCGACCCCCAATCTCTTCCAGGAAAAACGTCCCGGGGTCCTGAGGCGGGAAGGTCTGCCCATTGATGGAGAGAATGACATCCCCCACTTTCAAACCAGCCCGTGCCGCGCCGGTCTCCGGGAGCACCTGGGCCACAATGATGGCTCCCAGCCGCTCCCCAGCGGGCAGGCGGACGATCGATCGCATCATGGAAATGCCGACAAATCCCGGTCGAATCCCGGCGCCCTCTTCATGAATGCGCCACCGGAAAAGCAGATTGCGGATCTGGAAGTGAAGCTCCGGATCATCAAAACGAACATAGGCATCGAGGAGGCGATCCGCCACCGCTTCTCCTTCCTCCGTCAGCTGCGCTCCGAGCAGCTTGATTGCTTCCTTCCGATCTGAGAAATTCTCCGAGCGGAGGACCTCGATGAGTTCTTCGAGCGAGCCGTCCCCCGCCCTCTCTTCGGCTGGGAGCCGCTCCACCCCGCCCAGGAGCAGCATCCCCAAAAAGCCTACCAATTTTCCCACTCTCTCTCGCTTCATCACGTTTCGACAGCTCCTCACGAAGGCACAAGCGAGCGCCTCTTCTTCTCCCCGTTCAGGAAATTCGCCAAGTTTCGGAAGAAACCGCACCGCATTTTTCACTGGTTTGCTTCTCGTCGCAAGATTCCACCTTAAATTACCGTAATTTGTCCTACCCTCGGCTGACATTCTCTTGAAAACGGGCTTCGGCTCGCTTCTTTGGCCGCCTCAGCAGAATTTGCCTCAACCCATATGAAAACACTCGACTCCAACGACTCCGCTCTCGGTCCTATTTTGTCTTTCTTGCTCCTGAGAATGTTTCTCGGTTTCCATCTTTTTCTCTCAGGAATCACGAAATGGAAATCCCGCTACCCCCAGGAGGATGACGAGGGGAACAGCTACTTTTATTCCTTTTCGCAAAAAGAGGCGACCATGAAAGGGGTGGCCGACACCATGATCGATTTCTCCGGCCTCCCCGCTTGGATGGTGAACATCTATGCCAGCCTCTTGCCCTACGCCTTTATGATCGCCGGCCTGGCGGTCTTGGTCGGTGCCTTCCCCCGCATCGCTCTCGCACTGGGCGGCGTCATCTACTTCTCTCTCGCCTTTGGCCTCCTGCTCCTGCCGGATGACCAAGCCATCACCAACCTGACTCTTTACATCGCCATGAGTGCCGGGGCCCTGGCACTGGTAAAATACAATCGCTTCTCCGTCTTCCGAGGCGATCTCTAACGTAACGCCAAGACAGCCATGAAAGAAAAAGAACCACCCACTGATCCTTCGGGCCTCAATCGCCGCTCTTTCTTGAGGAATTCCGCCATCACCGGTGGTGCCTTGCTTTTGAGTGGTCGCCAGGCCCACGCGCAGACCAAGCGCAATGAACAGCTGCAAGTCGCCCTCGTCGGCTGCGGTAGCCAAGGGGACAAGCTTTACAAAAGCGTCGAAGGGATCCCACTGACTTCCAACCTCCAGGTCCACTTCCGCGCTGTCTGCGACATTTGGGACAGCAAGCGCCGTCGCCTGGCCAACAAGGCCAGACAAAAAGGCCACGATGCCGTTGAATACGTCGACTTCGAAGACCTCCTGGAAAAAGAAGCGGGCAAACTGGACGCCGTGTTCGTGGCCAGCCCGGACTTCTGTCACCACACCCACACCAACGCTGCCCTCCAAGCCGGTTTGCACGTCTACTGTGAGAAGATGATGTCGAACACCATTGAGGACGCACGCTCCATGGTAGTGACGGCTAACCAAACGGGGAAACTCCTCCAAATCGGTCACCAGCGACGCAGCAACCCCCGTTATCGCAACCTCGTGAGCGATCTCCTGCACCAGGAATCGCTCCTGGGCCGCATCACCCACGCCACGGCCCAGTGGAACCGAGGAGTGCAATCCAGCAAGCCCATCACCGTCGCCAAGAGCCTCAACTTGGATAGCAGCACCCTCAAAAAGTATGGCTATGGGGACATGCGCGAATTTCTCAATTGGCGCATGTTCAAAAGATATGGGGGCGGGGTCATCTCCGACCTGGGGGCTCACCAGATCGATCTCTTCGGCTGGTTCCTGAATGCCAAGCCAAAATCCGTCTTGGCCGCAGGGGGCGTCAATTATTGGGACGAGTATGAACTGCCGGACAACGTCATGGCCATCTACGACTTCGAGACGCCTGAGGGAATCTCCCGCGCCTACTACCAGGTCTTGACCACCTCCAGCTCCCTCGGATTCTTCGAACGGTTCATGGGAGACGAAGGCACGGTCACCATCTCGGAAAACCCCTCCCAAAACCAAGCTTACCGCGAGTCAACCGCCCCCAAGTGGGATCGCTTTGTGGATTCCGGCAAACTCGTCAACGTGGCTGATGCCTCCGCTGACTCCGAAGCTCGCTACAAGTGGCAGCAGGCGAAACCCTGGGGGGAACCACCCACCCCTTGGAAGGTCAGTGGAAATGGAATCGTGGACTCCCGGGCCTCTGCCGCCCTGGAGGCCTACGAGTTGGGCACCTCACTCGATCTTTTGCCCCACACCCCCCACGTCATGAACTTCGTGGAAGCCGTCAAGGCGGACGACAAGTCTCTTCTCAACTGCCCAGGCGAAGAGGGTTACCGCACCTGTGTGGCGGTTCTCTCCGCCTATGAATCCATGGAGTCTGGATCGAAGCGAAACTTCTCAGACGCTGACTTCGCCGTCTGACTTTTTTATCCCAAAAAACCGAACCTACATGAAAATTCTTCCCCTTCTTTCCCTCACTGTTCTTCCCCTGCTCTTCGCCGCTTGCGGTGGCGGAGGCGAGGAAGCTCCCGAGGCGGGCGGTGCCTCGGAGGGTGCCGTTCCATCTGGTTGGAACGCGCTCGAGATCGATGTTCCGCAAGCGGTCGACATCGGCACTCCCGAGGAAGTCGAGCTTCCCAATCTCGACAAATCGTCTCACGGAAAACCAGCCGACGTCTACGTGCCAGACGGAGTGAAGAACGTCGCTCTTGGCAAGACGGTCACAAGTAGCGATGAGTTCGACCCCATCATGGGATCGTGGGATCAACTGGTCGATGGCGAAAAACAAACCAGCGATGGGTATTTCATAGAGCTGTCCTCGCTCGGTTTGCAATGGGTTCAAATTGATCTGGGAGAGCCCATGGATCTGTATGCCATCGCCGTCTGGCACTACTTCCAACAGCCTCGCGCTTACAAGGACGTCGTCATTATTCTCTCGAATGACCCGGGCTTCTCAAGTGGAGACGAAGTGATTGTCTTCAACAACGATCATGATGACTCGGCCGGCTTTGGCGAGGGCTCCGACATGACCTACTTCGAGACGAACTGGGGCAAGCGAATCAGCACCTCCCCGAATGGCGAGGCCATCAATGCCCAGTATGTCCGTCTCTACAGCAACGGGAGCACTTCAGATGACCTCAACCACTACGTCGAAGTAGAGGTTTACGGAAAATAAGAAGCCTCCAAAGTTCCTCTTTCCAAACGGCCACCGGCGAATGCCGCGTGGCCGTTTTTTTGGAACCTCTCCCCCCGCTGCCCCAGACCCTTCCCTTCTCCGAGATTCTCCCCGAGGGCCGGTCTCACAAGGCAAGAGGAGGAGGTCTCTGCGCCTGGCAATCCTCCCCCGGTGTCAACTTGCCGAAAGCAGCCTCCCGCCCGAAGCTAGAGGCCGCCTTCTCGCACCATGAAATTCCTTTCTCTCTCCCTGCTCTTGGCCCTGGTGGCCCTGGGGACCTGGGCTCGCTTCCAGGCACTGGGCGAGCGGGTCTTTCATACGGATGAAGGGGTTCAGGGAGTGATCTTCGAGGAATTGATCGATGAGGGTATCTACCAATTTGATTCCACCGAGTATCACGGCCCGACCAATCACTACCTGACTCTGGCGTGGGTCCGTCTCCTGGGGAAGGAAGGAAGCGCTGATCTGACCGAAGCAGATCTTCGAGGCGTGGCCGTGTTGGCCGGCCTGTTCCTTCTCCTCTTGCCACTTGCCTTGCGAAAAGAGCTGGGACCCGGTGCCACCCTCCTGAGCGTGGCGCTCTGGGCGGGTAGTCCGATGTTGTTCTACTACCATCGCTACCTCATCCACGAATCGCTCTTTGTCGTTTTCACGATCGTGGCCACCGTCCTGGCCTGGCGATTTTGGAATCGGCCTGACTATCGGAATGCGGCTCTCCTGGGTCTCGCGATCGCCTGCGCCCATGCCACCAAGGAAACCTTCGTCTTCCCGGCCTTGGCCGCCTTCCTCGCTCTTTTTCTCTGCGGCGATCGCACCCGTGTCCAGGCCACTCTCCAACCCAAAATCCTGGCCACCCTCCTCGGAGCCTACCTCTTCGGAAACATCCTTCTCTTCAGCTCCTTCTTCAGCCATGCCGGAGGGCCCTTGGCCAGTTTTCAGACCTATGCCCACTACTTGGTTCGGGCGGAAGGCGAGGGTCACGACAAGCCCTTCTTTTTCTACCTCGAGGAATTGCTCTGGGAGCGAGTGCCCGGACGCCTCGTCTTCAGCGAAGGGCTGCCCTTTTTGGGCACGCTCTTGGTCTTTCTTCCGGGCCTGCTTCCCAAGCCTGCTTTTGCCCGCTACCTGGCGACCTCCTCTTTGCTGACCCTGCTCTTTTTCAGCCTCACTCCCTACAAAACGATTTGGTCCGTGCTGGGAGTGGTCGCGGTTTGGAACTTGTGCGCGGCGATCTCCTTGGCCGCCCTTTTGGGAAAGACCTGGAGCGCGCGGAGACGCGGGGCGGCGCTGGCGATGGCGGCGGCTTTGGCCTGCGGGCTCGTTTGGCAGATCCAAATGATCCGCTGGGAGAATTTCCGCTCCCAGTTTCATTCCGACCCGCGGAACCGCTGGGTCTACTCCCACACCTTGCCCAATCACCTTCGAATGGTCGATCGGCTGCGAGGGATCCTGGAACAGGAACCAGCGGGTCTTTTGCTGGTGATTGAGGAAGGGTACTCCTGGCCACTCGACTGGTATCTTCGACGCGAAAGGGAGCGGGTGGCTTACTACACCGCCTCTGAGCAAGTTCCCCCAGACGTCTGGGAGAACGAGAACCTGGTGGCGGTGGTCTTTCCGGCCAACGAGATCGCTCAGATGAAGGAGCAACTCGGTGAGGACTTCCGAGCGGACGATTTTTACGGTCTTCGTCCCAATGTTTTCCAACAGGTCATGGTCCGTCGCGAGGTCTGGGAAAGCTACCGCTAGCCATGACTGCCCCCTCCCTCCCTCTCCACCGCTTCGAGCATCGTGCCATGAACACGGAGTTCGAGCTTCTTTTGGGCTGCGAGGACCGGGAGTTGGCGGAATCTGCCTCCCGCGCGGCATTTGAGGAGCTGGATGAGTTAGAGGGTGAGTTGTCGCGCTTCCGCCCAGGTTCGGATATTTGGCGATTGAACCAAGCGGCCGCCGGGGAGCCGATTTCCCTCGGCTTGGCCGCCTGGGATTGCCTCGGCCTGGCGCGGGATGTCTTCGAAGCGACGGCCGGCGCTTTCGATGTCAGCGTGGGTCCGCTCTTCGCGCTCTGGCGGGAAGAGAGCGGCCGACCGAAGAAGAGCGAGGTGGCAGCGGTTCTGGCCCGCTGCGGCCTGGACAAACTGGTCTTTGATGAGTCCCGCCTGACCGTCACCCCCTCCACCGACGGGATGCGCTTCGATTTAGGCGGAGTCGGCAAGGGCTACGCTCTCGACCAGGTCGCGATTTCCCTGCGCCAGGAGTGGGGCCTCTCGAGCGCGCTTTTGAACGCTGGGAGCAGCACCGTCCTGGCCTTCGGGCCTTACGAGAACCAGGCAGGCTGGCCCATCGACGCCGGGCCTCACGAAATCCGACTGGACGGCAACGCCCTCGGCTGCTCGGGCACCGAGGTTAAAGGGGCCCACATTTTGGACCCTCGTTCCGGCCAGCCCATCCGGGCCGACGCTCGCAACATTTGGGTGCTGGCTCCCAATGCCAGTTTGGCGGACGCTCTCTCGACGGCCTGCATGCTCCTGAGCCCACCGGAGTTGGACGCTCTCGAAAAAAGGCACGCTGACCTGCAAATTCTCCGGCCCGGAACCGAATAAGCCTGTTTCCAACCACTGGCTCCCTCGTATCTAGAATTGGGCTTGTGAAAGCCGCTCTCACTTCTAGTTTCCTCGGTCTCGACCCCATGCGCGTCTCTCGTCCCACCAAAGCGCCGTTCCCGAAAAATCTCATTCGCGAGCCTCTTGACCTCGTCAATCGTTCGGTCGCGAAGCAGGCCAGCGCTTTTGATCCCAAAATCGAGGGCTACCTGGACTACATCGTCGCCTCGGCCGGCAAGCGTCTCCGGCCGGCGCTCGTGCTTTTGACCGGAGGGGCCACCGGCGGATGGACGGAGGGGCATGTCCGCCTCGGAACCATCCTCGAACTCATCCACATCGCCACCTTGGTGCACGATGACATCATCGATGGAGCGGAAAGCCGCCGAAACCAAGCCACCGCCAATGCTCGTTGGGGGAACTCCATGAGCGTGCTCTTGGGCGACGCCCTCTTCTCCCACGCGCTGACCGAAGCCACCGAGTTCGACAGCATCCACATCTGCCGTCGCATCGGCCAGGCCGCCCGAGAAGTTTGCAGTGGGGAAGTCATGCAGACCCAGCGCCGCTTCGATCTCACCCTCGACAAAGCCGAGTATTTTCGACTGATCGAAATGAAGACCGGCGCCTTGTTCGCCGTGGGGTCTGAGCTGGCTTCCTTTCTGAATGGAGGCTCCCAGTCACAGCAGGAGAACCTCCGTCAGTTCGGGCTCAAGCTGGGAACCGCCTACCAAATCTATGACGACATCGTCGACCTGGTCGGGGACGAAGGGCACATTGGCAAGACCCTCGGGACCGATTTGGAAAAGGGCAAATTGACCCTGCCTATCCTCAATCTTTTGGGAACCGCCACCCCGACGCAACGGGCCAAGCTCAATCGCCTCCTCATCGAGAAGGAGCCAATCGATCCCTCCGTCTTGGCCAACATCGCGGACTACGAAGGCGCCATCGGCGCGGCCGTCGAAACGGCTTTCTCGATTTTGGAGGAAGCGCGTGGGCAGCTCATCGGTTTGGACGAGACAGATTACAAAGCGGCCCTCCTCTCCCTGACCAGCTTCCTGGAAAGCTTGCTGGAGCGCTGCGAAATCTAGCCGGACATGTGCTCGATGGCAGCCCGCACGGTCGCCTCCAGTTGAGGATCCTTCAGATAGGGCTGAATCAGGCGAATGGCCCAGTTCTTCCGGTGACTCCCGGCTAGGGCGGTGATGAAAGAGAGCTTGCGGGTCGGACTTTGGGCCACCTTTTGGGCCCGCTCCCATCGCTTTTTGGTGTTGCCTTGATTGCCCTCGAAATCCCGGAGAGCCTCCAGCGCCTGGTGATAAGCAAACTCCTTTTGGGTCGCGCTCAAGACCTCCTCCTCCGCCAGTGCCAAGAGCCGGTCCAATTGCGCGGCGCGCGGCCAGTTGCCCAGCCCCACCAAGGCAGCCTGGATGGCAGCGGGATCCTTTCCCGAGAACGTCTTGGTGGCCAGTTTCAGAAAAGGCCCATGCCCTAAGGTTCCCAAAAGACGAAAGGCGCTGGCCTGCAAGTCCGCCTCGCCGTTCGACTTGGCCAGTCGCATAAGCTCTGGCCCCCAGCGAGCCGCATCGACCCCCTTGGCAAATTCCTCGTGGAGAGCCAGCTCGGCCGCCTGCCGCACCTCGACGCTCTCGGCCGTCGAGAGAATGTCCAGAATCTCCCGGGCAAACTGCCCGACGCCAAACTGGGTCAAGCCTTCGAGGGCCACCTCCGCACTTTCAGAAGAGCTTCCCTGGGCCACTTTCACCAATTCCGGGATGGCTTCCGCGATGTCCCGCCTCACCAAGACCACCGTGAGCTTTCGCTGAAGAGGAGCCTCCGCCTCACGATAGGCTTCCAAAATCAACTCATCCGCCTCCGGCGCCGAGATCAGCATGAGGGCGTTCAGGGAGGCATTCTGCGTGTTGACGTCGGCATCGTTCGCGTAGCCCAGCAGCAAGGCCACGTCCTCAGCCGTACCGACTGGTTCCAGCGCGTTCACCAAAGTATTGAATCGTTGAGTCCGCTCATTTTCCCGATTTTTCGACACGAGAGAAAAAACCAGCCACAGGCAGATCGGCAGCAGGACGGCCGAGGCGATCAGCCAGGTCGAAAGCTTGGCCCAAAGGGGCTTGGCTGGCGGGGGAAGCGGCTTTTGATAGGAAGAGGCGGCTGATTGGGCGGCCACTTTTTTGCCGAGTGCCTTGTTGGGGGCCTTCGATTTCGAGCCCGCCGTCTGTAGGGAAGGCTCGGGCGCTTTCAACTCTTGCCTCCCGGTCAAGCTCATGGTGGTGGCCCCAGGTGGCACCGGGGGCACATTCAACTTGGGACTCGGTTGCAGGACCATGCGGGTCGTCTCGCCCGCCGCTTGTCCTTTTGCGATGTGGCGGTAGGAGCGGAGGGCCACCTTGGCGCTTTCCGGCCGTTCCTCAGGCCTCCGATTCATCAACCACATGACCCAATTGCAAGCCCACTCCGGCAAGTCGGGTCGCAGATCGGGAAGAGGCGTGAAGGTGTGGTTGAGGTGCGCGTGCATGACCTCTTCCCCGGTCTGGCCTTGGAAGGGATTGCGCGCCGTCAGGCCGTAGTAAAATAGGCAGCCCAGAGAATACAAATCGGTCCGCGCGTTGACGGGATTGCGCTCGAACTGCTCCGGAGCCATGAAGTGGATCGACCCCAGGATGCCCCCTCCCTCGTCTTCGCTTTGGAAAGTGACTTCTTGGGCCTTCGCGATGGTGGCCAAGCCGAAGTCGAGGATCTTGACCTGGAATTTTCCGCTGGGCAGCCACACCACCATGACATTGGCCGGCTTGATATCGAGGTGGATGATCTCGCTCTCATGGGCCGCCACCATGGCCTCCAGGATCTGGGAGACGACCTCGCCGAAGTCCTCGAGAGTCAGAACTCCCTTTTGCACCACCTCGTCAAAGGTATCACCCTTCAAGCGCTCCATCACCACGTAGGCCCCCTCCTCGTCCTCTCCCACATCGTAGATCGTGACGATGTTGGGGTGTTGGAAATTGGAGAGCGCTCCCGCTTCCTTCACCAAATCCTCGCGGGCCTTGTCGGAGAGAGGGGTCTCACCCGACTGCCGGAGACGTTTGACGGCCACCTCTCGATTGAGCGTCTTATCGAACGCGAGAAAGACCTCTCCCAGGCCTCCCTGGCCCAACGTGGATCGGATTTCATAGCGGTCGTTCATCGGGGGAAGGCAGAGGGTCAATCAAGCTCCCGTTGCAGGCAAATCGCAATTCGCCGCATTTTCCTCTGCCAAACCAGCCATTGCTGAGAAGCGGGAGCGACCCTACTTCTCTCTCTCTAAAACCATGCACCAAACCCTCGACATTGTCACCAAGCCGGAAGAGGCCGAGCAGTCCGCGGTTTGGAAACAAAAGTGTGCTCGAAAACTCGGCCTCTCGCCGTCACGGCTGAAAGAGATCCGGCTTCGGAAGCAATCCATCGATGCTCGCAAGGCGCCGGTGCGCTTTCAGCTTCGGGTCGAGGTCTGGATCGATGAAACACCCTCGCCACCTCCAACCTTGGAGTGCTCCTACCCCGATGTCTCCGAGAGCCCGAAGCGGGTGCTCATCGTGGGCGCGGGGCCAGCCGGCCTCTTCGCCGCCCTCCGGCTGATCGAGTCCGGGGTCCAGCCCATCCTGCTCGAGCGGGGCAAGGACGTCATCGCCCGCCGCTTCGACCTCGCCCCCCTCATGCGCCAAGGGCGCGTCATCGAGGACAGCAATTACTGCTTCGGCGAAGGCGGCGCCGGGGCCTACTCCGACGGCAAGCTCTACACCCGCGCCACCAAACGAGGCAATGTCATGGACGTCTACCGCACCTTGGTCGCCCACGGAGCCCCCGAGCGCATCTTGACCGAAGCGCATCCTCACGTCGGTTCCAACCTCTTGCCCAATATGGTGAGAGCGCTTCGGGAGAGCATTCTCAAGGCGGGCGGGGAAGTGCACTTCGGAACCAAGGTCGTGGGGCTACTTCGTTCAGCCAACCCCGCGCGCCTTCGTGGGGTGGTCTCGGCCGGTGGACGAGAATTTCTGGCAGACGCCACCATTTTGGCGACTGGTCACTCCGCCCGAGATGTTTTCCGTTTGCTCCACCGGGAGAACCTAACCCTCGAACCCAAAGTCTTCGCGGTCGGGGTCCGCATCGAGCACCCCCAGCCGCTCATCGACCGCATTCAGTATCACTTGCCCGCCGATGGGGAGCGACCGCGCTCTTTGCCAGCGGCTCGCTACAGCCTCTCGACCACCCTGAAGAATCGCGGCGTTTTCTCCTTCTGCATGTGCCCGGGAGGCTTCATCGTGCCCGCGGCCACGGAAAATGACGAGGTCGTCGTCAATGGCATGAGCCTCTCCAAGCGCTCCTCGCCCTTCGCGAACTCCGGGATGGTCGTCAACGTGACGCCCGAAGACCTCTCCGCCTATGCTGCGCACGGTCCGCTCGCGGGAATCGAATACCAACGCGACCTGGAAACCCTGGCCGCCACCGTCGGGGGAGGTCGCCAGCAGGCCCCGGCCCAGCGCTTGATCGATTTCCTCGCCCGAAAAGAGTCCAGCTCCTTGCCGAAAAGCAGCTACAAGGCCGGAATCCAAGCCGCTCCCCTCCATCAGATTCTCCCCCATGACATCGCCTGGCGCTTGGAAACGGGCCTTCG
Organism: Verrucomicrobiota bacterium; assembly: GCA_039027815.1. Lineage (NCBI taxonomy): Bacteria > Pseudomonadati > Verrucomicrobiota > Verrucomicrobiota bacterium. The sequence goes on along the minus strand of JBCCJK010000033.1, from coordinate 18,570 downwards.
CAAATTCAGCCGTTCGCTAGAAGGCTACCTCTGTCAGGAAGCGGTCCTACTCGGCTTCGAGACCCGCACCAGCTCCCCAGTCCGCATCCCGCGAGAAAAGACTACCCTGCAACATCCCGACCTGCCTGGTCTCTTTCCCTGCGGCGAGGGAGCGGGCTATGCGGGCGGGATCGTCTCGGCCGCGCTCGATGGCATTCGCTGTGCCGACGCCAGTCGAGCGGCTGTCTTGGCCTGAAAGCTTGCGCCCCCTCAGCCAGCTCTCGACAATTCCTGGATTGACAATGTATGGGCAATGTATTACAAGAGAAGTTACCAAAACCCCATCCCCCCATGCGTTCTACCCCTCCCCTCGAAGGGTTTTCAACCTTTCTCCATCGCCGTCGGGCCGGCTTCTCGCTCGCTGAGGTCATCGTAGCACTCGGCCTCGTGACGGCCGGCCTCCTGGCCGTCGTCGGCATGCTCCCCGTGGGTGCCCGCACCGCCAACTCGGTCGTGCAAGAGCAGCGAGCCGTCAGTCTCATGACCGAAGCGGAGTCCGCCATCCGAGGGATGCGATTGAAGCCGGGAAACGATCGAACGTACGTCCTGGGTGATTTCCTCTCTCAATACAACCGAGACTACGAATTCACCCTCGGCAGTTCCGCTCTCCAATTGACCTTCCCGGTCAAAGAAGACAGCCGGGTGGACACCCCCCTGCCAGGCTCCCAAAACGAAGTGGCCGTCAACCCGACCGATGGCAGCTTCTACAGCCAAGCGCTTCGCATCGAACTGAGCTCCTTCGGAAGTGCCAATCTCCCCGAGGACAAACTCACGCCCGTCCAAGCGCTCATTTCCGTGGCCTGGCCCGGCACCGGTGCCAAATGGGACCAAACGACCAATGACTGGCAAAACGTCGAGGGCAGCGTCACCAGCCTCATCTACGTGAGCGTCCCCTAAGCCCCCTCTCTCTCCATGCAAGCCCCCACCCCCTCTCGTTCGCGGCAACGCGGTTTCACCCTGGCCGAAATTCTTGCGGTCATGGTCATCATCGGCATCCTCATCTCCATGTCGGGCCCCGCGCTCAGGGCGCTCAGCGGCTCGGCCGAAGCAGAGCGCCAAGTCGAGCGCTTTGGAGACTTTCTCTCCACTTGCCGGACGGAGGCCATCGGGCGCAACACCTACGTCTGGGTCGGGATCGACAACTTCAAGACGGATGCCAACTCGGACCAAATCCGCGCCACCAGCTTCTTCTCCAAGGATGGAACCGCCTACACCACCGGCCAGAGCGGCGCGGCCCACAGCAATGTCGGCAGTCTGGGAATCACCACCACGGTGGACGATTACCGGTTGGTGACCTCGCTCAGCGAGCTCGAACCCATCACCCAAGAGACCGTCCAGGGCATCGCCGCAGAAGGAAATGAATTCAGCCTCTTCTATCGTGGCTGGCCCGAAACGGCTTTGCCGAAGGCCAATGGCGAGCACTACAACTACCTCCTCGTCTTCACCCCCTCGGGCGAACTCTCGCTCTATCCCGATATCCAAGCCGCCGTCACCGGTGGCTTCCAAGGCGAGACCCTGCCCTCGAACCTCTACTTGCAACTCTACCTCCAGCGCACCCAAGCCGGGATCGATCCAGCTAAGGAAACGATGCAAGACGCGGTCATCGATATCCGGGCCGACCAAGGAAACGTCGAAGTCTACCTGCCCTGAACCCCGCCGCCTTCTCCCCCCCTCATGAACCCCCTGCCTTCCCGTCCCGCCCTGCGCGGCTTCACCCTCTTGGAGATGCTGACAGCCATGGCGGTGCTCGCCCTCATGATCGCCATCATCGGTCAGATCGCCGCCCAGTCCCAGCGCACCGTGCAAGCCTCCATGGCCCGCCTCAACACGGCCGAAAGCGCCCGCGATGCTCTCCTGCGGATCGACACCGACTTCTCCTCCATGATCCAAACCGACTGGGCTCCGGTCATCCTCACCAGCGAGCCCATCCGCAGCAGCTTGCAAACCATGTCGAAAGGCCAACTGGGAGGCGTTTTCAATCACAGCCTCACCTTCTTGATCAACGCCCGACCCATCGCTTCCTCTTCCCGAGCTTTCAGCGACTTTCGGCTCATGTGGGCCAATTACGGCATCCGCGAAGGCACGGAGGGTCGCTCTGAAGTCCCTTCACTCGGCCTGCGGCGCGCCTTTGGCGGCAGCACTTGGGACGTCGGGGGAAACAACCCCCAGGGTGATCCCGCTCTCGTCTTGCTGAATGCCTCCCAACGCCCTGAGCAAACCTCTCTCAGTAGCCGGACCCATGCCGGTCTCGACAATCTCATGGCCCCGGGCGTCGTCAGTCTGGCCGTCTGCGTGCAAATCAAAGAAACCGGTGAGATCCTGCCCTTTGAGAACGGCTCTCGTGGAAACGTCAATTTCCCCAAGCTGACCGATGAAGAAGAACTCGACATCTTCGGCGAGAATCTACGCAGCAATCAGGTCGCCCTCGATCTTCCGGAAATCAGCGCCATCATCGTGGGAATCGCCGTCTTGGACGAGGACACCATCTCCCTCCTGCGCGACTTGGAGGCTGGGGGAGCCAACCCCATGATCGAGCGAATCGCCTACGCGCTCGGGCAAAATTTTCCCCAGCGAGACGAAACTCCCCTGGAAGCGTGGGACCTGAAAAACTCGTTGGAACAAGACTCCCGCTTTCCCAGCCTCTACGAGCAACTCAGCACCATCACCCCGGCCGGAGAAATCATCGCCAACAACATCCGGTTCTACCAGCGCACCTACGTCATCAATCGCTAGGACCTCGGATTCGAGCGAAGAATCGCCCCCATCGACTGGCAAGATGGTGGAGCATAGCGGATTCGAACCGCTGACCTCTTCAATGCCATTGAAGCGCTCTACCAACTGAGCTAATGCCCCTTTTTCGGTGGAATCCGAAGCCTGAAAAAGACGGGAGGGCAGATAACCTCGATCGTCCTCTTTGCCAACACAATTTTCTCTTATGCTCGGCCCGCCCGAGCCGGGCCATCGTAGCAGAAACGGCCAAGGCCACGTCGCCCAATCCAGTGGTAAAGCGCCTGCCTCCCTTTCGCGTCCCACCCAGGCCAGAACGGACGGAAGGGAAACCCACCGGCTCCCTCTCCCCCGAACCCTGAAACCCGCCAGCCCACTCCCTGACCTCCCCGATTTCTCTCCCTGTTTCCGCTAGTTCTCCCTTCTCCCAACCGTGTCCCGCCAAACCGCCCTCGAACTCTCGCTCGTCGCCGATGCCCTCTCTCTCGGTCCCCACTGGATCTACCAAGCGGAGCGACTCTCCTCTCTCTATCCCGAAGGATTGCCCACCTTCGACGCCCCTCGGAGCCATTACCACCCGGGCAAAACGGCAGGGGACTTCACCCACTATGGCGACCAAGCTCTCCTCCTTCTTCAGTCGCTCGCGCAAAAGGGGAGCTGGGACCTAGGGACCTTTCGCGAGCAATGGTCGACCTTCTGGCGCGACAGCCAAGCCTACCGCGATGGCGCCACCACCGACACCCTGAAAAACCTGGAAGCAGGCCAGCTGACGGGCTCTTCCTCTCGCGATCTCGCGGGAGCTGCCCGCATCGCACCCCTCATCGTCCTGCCCGGGCTCTCCCTGGAAGACCGCGTCCAGGCCGCCCGCGCCCAATGTGCCATGACCCACAACCAAGCCCCCGTTCTGGACGCCGCCGAATTCTTCGTGCGGGCCACCGAAGCCATTTTGGCAGGGGACGATTTTCGGAGCGCCTTCCAAACCGCTCACAGGATCGACTACCCTGCGCTCCCCCTCGCGGAGTGGACCGCCAAGGCCGAAAGCGTTCTCGCCCTCCCTCCCCAGGAAGCTCTCAGACAACTCGGCCTCGCCTGCAGCCTCTCGGACGCCTTCCCAGCCGTCTTGGCGATCGCTCTCCAGTTGGAAGAGAGGCCTCAGGAATGCCTTGCCCAAAACGCGCTCGCGGGCGGGGACAGCGCCGCCCGAGGACTGCTGCTCGGGCTCTTGCTGGGAGCCAAACACGGTGAAACCGGCGTGCCCAGCCACTGGTTCGAAGACTACACCGCGGCCGCCGAAGTGAAGCGCTTGCTCTCGCTTCTTTCCCCCGCCTAGCCGACCTTCCGGCAAGCCAAAACTCTCACGGAGAGTCTCGCTCGACCTTTTCAAGCAGGGCTTCGAGGGCTCTTCCATACTCGAGGTAGGAGCGGTAGCACTGGTCCCAATCGACCTCCTCCGCCGGCAGGTGAAAGACCGTCGCCACGTGGGGTTCGATCGCTAAAAAGCCTTGATACTGGCGCGCACGCAAATCGCGCAGAATGGCCGCCACGCAGGCATCCCCCTCTCCCGGAAAAACATATTCTGGCTCGGTCTGGCCCGGCTGGGGATAGCGGCAGTCCTTGAGATGCACATGCACCACCTGCTCCCGAACCGATTCCCAAAATCGCCAAGCATCTTGCCAGGGAGGCTGCCCGTCCTGACCCACGGGCCGGGAGCGATCTCTCTGGAAGACGGGATTCCCGGTATCAAAAATCAGCTGCAAGCCCGGCACCTCTTCCAGCAGGCGGAGGGTATGGGCCGGGGAAAATCCTCCATAGTTCATGCAGTTTTCATGAGCGGCCACCAAGCCAGCATCTTGAAAACGCCGGACGATCTCGCGCAATCGGCGGAACCGCTCCGCCTCTTCTTGGTCCGCTCCCCAGGGCTCTTGCCCGTAGGACATCACTCGCACGATCTCGACGCCGAGGCGTTGCATTCGAGGAATGCAGCGCTCGATCTCCGCCAGCGTGAGCGCAAAATCGGAGTGGATGGACTTGGCCCACGAACCAATCAAAGAACCAAACTCCGCCACCCGCAGCCCCGCATCCTCCAGTTGGCCGCAGACGCTTTCAAATTCCGCCTCTTCCAAGTCATGCAAGTTGGTTCCGCCCACTCCGCGCGCGGAAATCCATTCCCACCCCAGCTCCTGAGTGGCCTTGATCTGACCCGGCCAATCCCGGGCCGCTTCGTCCGCAAATCCTGTCAGTTTCATGCTTGCTCTCCGTTACGCCTGTTCCTCCAAGCTAACCCATTCCCCCCCCGCCTGGGCGGAAGCGTAGATGGCCTCGATCAAGGCCACCGACTTGCGCGCTTCCGCGGCCGAGGTCGCCGGTTCCCTCCCCTCGCGGATGGCTCGCACCACTTCCTCAAAATTCTCTCGATGCTGGCGGGTGGCGATGGCCTTGGGATCCTTGGCACCCAGTCCCGCCTCCCTCCCTCGCAAAAGGGTCCGGTGAATTTCCTCGTCTTCCGGGCGCGCCTCTCTGAAATCCCACAGCTCAAACGATTCATCCGCCAAGAAGACCGAGCCCTCGGTTCCCGCGAGCTGGACCCGCGCTGGATGCCCCTCGGCCGACCAGGTGGCCGTCGAGGCCTCAATCACCCCCCGCGCCCCATTGGAAAACTCCAAAAGGGCCACACAATGGTCCTCCACCTCGATGCGCTCGTGCGCCAGGCAGACGGCGCTGGCAGTCAATCGCTTGACCGATCCCGCCAAGTGCAAAAGCGCGTCCACGGTATGGATGGACTGGTTCATAAGCGCCCCGCCTCCGTCGAGCGACCAGGTCCCCCGCCAGGCAGCCGAATCATAGTAGGCCTGCTCCCGATACCATTTGATGTAAGCCGAGGCCGAAACCAGCCTTCCGAACCGCTCTTGCTCCGCGGCTTGTTTGAAGGCTTCCATCCCGGGGTGAAAGCGGCGATTGAGAATGGCAGAAAGCGTCCCCGGGCTGTCCGCAGCCACTGCCATCAGCTGGTCGATCCGTTCCGTCGTGATCTCGAGAGGCTTCTCGACCACCACGTGCTTGCCCGCTTCCAAGGCGGCCCGCGCTGGCTCGAGATGCGCTCCACTCGGGGTGCCGATGGTCACCACCTCCAGCTCGGGGTCCGAAAGAAACGCCTCCAGCTCCTGGTAGGCCGCCACCCCAAACTCCCGTGCCAAGGCCTGGGTCGAGGTCGGGTTCCGACCGCAAATCGCATGGAGTTCCCCGCCCGCCATTTCCGAAATGGCCTGGGCATGAAAGCGGCTGATCATTCCCGATCCGATGATTCCGAACTTCATACTAGTTTGGTTGCGGGCGATTGCGTTTCAGGAATCCCAGCACCCCGATGGCGGCCAATAGGATCAAGGCCCCCATGCCGAGAATGCCGACGGAGCCCTTCCCGCTGAGAGCCCAGACCGAGGCCAAGGTCGCCACGCCAGTCGTCCCGAGAAGCAGGCCATTCAACCCGGCCCGCCGCCGCGGCAATTCGGAACCGAGAGCCGCCCGGCTGTTCATCAAAAGAAAGAAAGCGAGGTAGGCGATTGGCAAAAGAGTCGTGGCGGTGACCGAAGCCGGAACCGCCATAGCGGCCTTGGACGCCCCGCTCCAAAGCCACGGAGAAAACAGACCGGTCAGGGCCGGCATGGACGCGCCCAGGAGAAAGATCTTGGCCTGTCCCACCCGATTGCAGGCCTCGCTGATGGCGTAGCCATTCATCATCATGTGGACCAGCATGGTGGAGATGGCCATGGCCAGCACGCCCACCCCGAAAATGATCTGGGAGGAGCCCCCTAGAAAAGGCTCCAAAGCCCTCGCCAGATTGTCGACTTTTCGATTGGCCAACATGGCCGCCAAGCGTTTTTCCTCCAGCGGGAGCGCTTCCCGTAGCTCCATCACTTCCTCTTCTGGGAGGGCCCCGAACGCCTGGTGCTCGAAGGCCAGGCGCTTGTCGACCACCTCATAAAAAATCGCCTCCATCCCCGGGAGGGGCGACCCCTCCTCGTCCAGGACATCCGCGCTCTCGGCATGAAAACTGGCCGCTGAAGCGATCACCAACGCGGACACCCCCAGAACAAAGGGCAGAAACAGGCCCAAGGCCAAATCAAAGCGGGCCAGCTCCCGATGCGCTTTGCCCCAACCGCGCCGTCGCAAGGTGTAGGGCAAAAGGAAGGTCATGTTAACCGCGACCGCCGTTCCAAAGGCCGTGATGATGCGGTTGCGCTGTTCGGCGATGACATACTCGCTCCAAAAAGTCGAGAGACCCTGCGTGGCCTCAATAGCTGTTTCCATCTCACTGGTCGGTCGGAACAAGGCCCCGAAATCAGGCACCAAACCGCTCAGCAATTCCCCCACCGGTACGGCTCCCTTGCCGATCAGCACCCCCACCACGCCCACAAAAGCCACCACAATCACTCCCACCAGGCCCTTGAGAACATGATCGATGACTTGGGAGGCTGGTCCAGGTCGTTGCGAAAGCGCCACCAAACCCAGGGAGAGCAAGAAGAGCACGCCCGTGATGAGAAAAGGGGAAAGCCCCTCTCCTCCCAGATTGCTCTCAATCGCCCCCCGGCCCAGGCCAAATTGGGCCGCACAGAACACCACATTCGCCACCACCGTCGCCAGCAACCAACCCCAGGCCAGCGTGGGCGAGACCTTGTCCTGCATCAGGCGGAAAGGACGCTCTTCGCACGAGAGGGTCACATACGAGATCGCCCCCAACATGACAATCCCGCACAACATCGCCAGCGGTTGCAGCCAAAGAAATTCATACCCGCCAATCACTCCCAGATAAAGCGCTCCCACCAAAGAGCCCCCGCCTAACGTGACGGCCGCTTGAATCCAAGCCGGACCGCTCAGCCTCCCGTAGATGCTCAGCTTCGTGAAAAAGCCGCCTTGGCGCGCTTTCGTAAGGGAATCGGGTTCGGTCACGTGAGGGGGGGTCGAGGTGAGAAACGGGCGCAGAGATCGTTCAAAGGGTCATGGCTTGGAAACCGCCGTCCACGATCAGCTCGGTCCCGGTCAAGAAGCCACCGGCTCTCGAAGAGGCCAACAAAAGCGTCGCGCCCACCAGCTCTTCCGGCTCACCAAATCGCTGGGCGGGCGTCTTGGCCAGGATTTGCTCGACTCTGCTGGGATCGAGAATCTTTCGGTTCTGCTCCGCTGGGAAAAAGCCCGGCACCAGAGTGTTGACGCGGATCTTCTTGGCCGCCCACTCGCGCGCCAAGTTGCGGGTGAGGTTGTGGACCGCCGCCTTGCTGGCCGAGTAGGCAAAGACCCGGGAAAGAGGGTTCAAACCTGAGATCGATCCCAAATTGATGATGGAGGCAGGCGCACCCCGCTCCAGAAAGTAGGTCCCAAAAACTTGGCAGGCCCTCACGGTCGCCCCCAAATTGACGTCGAAGATCCGCTCCCACTCCTCGCCCTCGATTTCGAGAAAAGGCCTGGCCGAGTTCACCCCGGCCCCATTGATGAGAATGTCCACTTGGCCCTGCTCCTGGCAGACCTGAGCCAAAATGGCCGCCATGGCCTCCTTCTGGCGGAGATCTCCGGGGATGAAGGATCCCGAGCCCCCCGCCGCACGCAGGCTCGCCAGCTTGGCCTCTGCTTTCTCCGCATCTCGTCCCACCAAAACCACCTTCACGCCCGCTTGGGCCAACCCCAAAGCCATCACGCCACAAAGCTCCCCCGTGCCCCCCATCACGACGGCCACCTTGCCTTGCAGATCAAAAAGAGAATCGAGGTAATTCATAAACTAGTTGGCCGCAGGCCATTGAAAAAAGCTGGCCGCGTTCCCATAAGCTACTGCTTTCACCAACTCGCCGAGCGCGGCCCCCTCGCCCGGGATCTCGCCCTCCTCCACTCCTTGGCCGAGCCGCTGGCAGAGCAGTCGCCGGTAAAATTCATGTCGCACAAAAGAAGTGAAGGAACGCGAATCGGTCAACATGCCGACCGAAGTCCCCAAGGCCGACAAGGAAAGCAGGATTTCCAGTTGCTCCAAAATGCCCCTTTGATGATCCAAATGCCACCAAGCTGGCCCGTATTGCAGCTTGCCCGGCACGGTGGCGTCTTGGAAGGATTGCAGCGCGCAGCAAAGGGCTTCGCTTTCCTGGGGATTGAGATTGTAAACGATCAGGCGGGGAAGAGCGCCTTCGTCCTGCCGCTGTCCCAGGAACTCGACTAGGCCTTTGGTCTGTGGCCAAAAGCCCATGGTATCGAAGCCCGCGTCCGGACCCAGCTCTTGGAAGAGTGGGCGATTGACATTGCGCAGCGGCCCGAGATGGAGCTGCATGGTCCAGCCCGCCTCATGGCACCAAGTGGCCACCTGGGCCAGCAGGTGGGCCGCAAAGACTTCCCATTGCTGGGGACTGGCCGCTTCCCCTTGCGCGACCACTTGCTGAAAAATCCTGTCGATCTCTCCCACCTCAGCCAAAGCAGCCGGGCAATAGGGCAGGCCATGGTCCGAGAGCCGACAGCCCGCTTCGTGAAAGGCCTCAAAGCGCTGGCGGAGCGCCTCCACCAGCTGCCGCGAGGATTCCACCGGCTGCCCGCTGGCCTCGGCCAGCTCCCCCACGAAACGGACGAACCTCTCCGGTTGGTCGACCGCCATGGCCCGATCCGGCCGGAAAGTGGGGAGGGTCCGGGTGACCCCAGGCTGCGCCAGCTCCCGATGGACAGCCAGATCCGCCGTCGGGTCATCCGTGGTGCAAACCAGCTCCACTCGGAAACGTCGGAGAAGACCCCGCACGCTCAGGCTCGGGTCCGTCGCGAGAAAGGCCTCCGCCTCCTCCCAGACCGCCCGAGCGCTTTCCCGAGAGAGGACCGTGGTGATTCCAAAGACTCGCCTTAGCTCCAGGTGGGCCCAATGATGGACCGGATTGCCGACTGCCAAAGGCAGGACGGAGGCAAAGGCCTCGAATTTCTCCCAAGGAGAAGCCGATCCCGTGATGAGCGACTCTTCGACCCCACAGCCCCGCAGCAAGCGCCATTTGTAGTGGTCGTGCTCCAGCCAGAGTTCCCAGAGATTGGCAAAGCGCCGATCCGCGAGAATCTCCTCCGCCGGAAGATGGGTGTGAAAATCGATGATGGGCAATCCGGCCGCGACCTCATGATACAGCTCTCTCGCCGTGGAGGTCGTCAGAAAAAAGTCGTCGTGGAGATACATGGGCGGCGTCTTCTAGCTCAAGGCAGCTCGGCCCAAGTCGCAAGCAATCTCATTCAGCTCCGCCAGCTCCGCCTCGGTAAAAAGCAAGCCCCCTGCTTCCTGGGAGCGTTGGGCAGCCCGCGCCTCCAGCTCTCCCGGCCACAGGCACGCCTCATTGCCTGGGCCCAGAATGTCTTCCAGAACCGCTTTCACATTCCCAGCCTGCTCTCGCCCGGCGGCAAAGGCTCCGCCTGAGAGCGCTTCCGGATGGATGATCTGAAAGAAAAAAGAAGTGGTGGTCTTCTCCTCGGCCGAGGCCCTGGAACCACCCCGCAGCGTCGGCAGGGAACCACCGATGAAGGCCGCCATCAGCTCATTGATGAGCGAAAGCCCATAGCCCTTGTGGGCCCCGAAAGGCAGAAGAGCGGCCACCTTAGCGGGGTCCCTCGTGACTTCTCCCTCGGCATCCACCGCCGCCATGGGCGGCAGCTCCTTCCCCTCCCGCTTGAGCTGCTGGACCCGCCCCATGGCACAGGTCGAGGTCGCCCAATCGATGCAAATCGGAAAGCCGAGCGCCCCCACCGTGGGAAAGCCCCAGCTGTGAGGATTGGTCCCGAGGGTGGGCTTGCGACCTTGAAACGGCACCACCTCCGCCAGGGTCGAGGTGCAATTGGTGTAGGCCAAGTAGCCCCGCTTGGCCGCCTCGATGACATAGCCGCCCCCCCAGAGATAGTGAAAGCAATTGTCCACACTGACCAAGCCCACTCCATACTCCTCAGCCAACTCGATGGCCCGCTCGAAGGCCCGCAAAGCGACCGACTGCCCAAGCTTCCGGCGAGCATTCCAAACCTCCGAAGCCCGAAAGCGCGTTTCGATGACCTCGATCTCCGCCCCCGGGACACAGCCTCCTTCTTGCGAGCCGAAGAGATCATCCAGGTGAAGCGCCTTGAGCGCATTGTGCGTCTGGTTCCCATGCCAGGTCGCCGCCGCGCACATCTGCGTGGCGTCCCTGGCCTCCTCGGGCAGAAATCCTCTCGCCTCATAAGCCGCTTGGATGAGAGCATTGTGGGATTCGAGAGAGATCGTCTTCATGAAGCAGCCAAGATCCTTTCCACGATTTCTTCGGGAGAAAGCTCGATCGAAAGCGTGAGAGCGGGGGGCTCAGGCTCTTCCAGTATCGCCAGTTGGCTCTCGAGCAAGGACACAGGCATGAAATGCTCACTCTGGGCGGCCCGCTCTCGCATTCGTTCCCGCAAGCGTTCTCGAGAGCCTTGCAGAAAAACAAATCGCAAGCCAGCCCGCCCCGCTGAAAGTGTCTCGCGATACGACTGCTTCAAAGCCGAACAGGCCAAAACCAGCGGCCTCCCTTCATGCTGGCGCAATATCTCCTTCAAAGCCTGCAACCAACCCTCTCGATCCTCATCCTGCAAGGCCCGCCCTTGCGACATCTTCTCGACATGAGAGGCCGAGTGAAACTCGTCCCCCTCAAAAAAGGGGACCCCGGCTCTCCTGGCCAAGAGCTGCCCGACCGTCGACTTCCCACAGCCCGACGGCCCCATCAGCACCACTTGGTGATCGAGCGTAGGAGAGCCTTCCGACATGACAGCTGTAACAAAACGTCGAGCGCTTCTTCTCCTTATCGCACTTGCTGGCCAGGCCGGGGACCGCTCGGCCGACCCCCAAAAGAAGCCGCCTTGCCGCCGCCACCCGGAGCGGGCACAGTCACGGCATCAAGACCGCGAACTCCTTCGATGTTCTCCTGGTCGGCCACGGCTTGGCCGGCGCCTGCCTCGCGCACGCCCTTCGGGAGCGCGGTCAGCGGGTGCTCGTCTTCGACTCCGGCCACTCGGAAACCTCTTCCCAGGTGGCCGCCGGTCTCATGAACCCGGTCACCGGGCGCCACTTCCAGCCTACCTGGCGCTACGCGGAAAGCTTCGCGCGGGCCCGGAGATTCTACCGGGCCCAAGAAAGCGCTTGGAAGGCCTCCTTCTTCGAAGAACGGCACTTAATTCGCTTCTTCGCCCACCCCACTCAATCCCGCAAGGCCCGCGAAAAAAGCGAACAAGGTCTCTATGCCGATTGGGTGTCCCAGCACACCGAAGCCTTCCTGGAACTGCGAAACGCGGGACTTTTGCGAAGCGAGGCCTTTCTCCGAGCCTCCCAAAAAAACCTGCAAGAAAGCGGCAGCTACCGCCAGGAGACCTTCCTAGACCAAGACGTGCAGCCAAATTCACAAGGGCTTCACTACCAGGATCTCCAGGCTCGCCACCTCGTCTTCTGTCGAGGCTACCGAGAGGCCAGCGGCGCTTGGTTTGGCGGCCTCCCCTTCCGCAGCGCCAAAGGAGAAATCCTCGACCTCACCATCCCCGGTTGGCAGGAAGAGCGCATTCTCAACCGAGGGAACTGGCTCGCGCCCGTCGCAGAAGAGCGCTATCGCACCGGCGCCACCTACTCCTGGGACCCGCTCGACGAAGAGCCCACTCCGGAGGCCCGCGCCCAAATCGAGGCTCGCTTGCTCCCCCTCTGCCCCCAGCCCTACCGGGTAACGGGCCAACGGGCCGCCGTCCGTCCCATCCTGGAAGGGCGCAAACCGGTGCTTCTCACCCACCCCCAGCACCCCCCTCTCCATCTCTTGAATGGCTTGGGTTCAAAAGGCAGTCTTTACGCCCCTTGGTGCGCTCAAGAACTGGCCCGGCATCTGGTCGAGGGAGCGCCCATTGACCCCGCGCTCACCCCCCGATATGGATTCCAGCATGCTTCCGAAAGCGACTGACTTCGTCCATGAACTGGTGGCCCCGCGCCTGCACCCGGGCGATAGCGCGCTCGACGCCACCGCTGGCAACGGACACGACACTCTTTTTCTGGCCAGGCAAGTCGGGCCGGAGGGCCAAGTCCACGCCTTCGACATCCAGGCCACCGCCATCGAAAGCACGCGGCGGCGCTTGCAAGCTCATGAGGCCAGCTCTCAAGTTCACCTTCACCAAAGCGACCACCAGCACCTCGCGCGACACCTCCCTCCCGAGGCCCGCTTCCAAGTCATCCTCTTCAATCTTGGCTACCTCCCCGGCGGCCCCAAAACCCTCACCACCCGCCCCTCCACCCCCCTCCGGGCCCTCGAGCAAGCGGGCGAGCGGCTGGAGAAAAAAGGCCTCCTGCTGGTGACCTGCTACCCAGGCCATCCGGGAGGCCAGGAAGAATCCCAAGCGGTCGAGGCCCATCTAAGCGAGCAGCCTAGCCTGCGAGTTGCCAAATACAGCTTTCTCAATCTCCCGAACGACCCTCCTTTCGTCCTCTTGGCGGAAAGCCGTTAGGAACACCCCAACCACCGCCCAGCCTGAAGACCAGCCAGCTCACGAACCTCTTCGCCCTCTGGGTCGTTCTCATCTCCCTCTGGGCTTGGCTCGCTCCCTCTCACTGGTTGTGGGTGGGTCCTTGGGTCAAGCCCGGCCTCGGCCTCATCATGCTGGGCATGGGGCTCACCTTGACCTTCGACGACTTTCGCCAAGTCCTCCGCTTGCCCCGCCAGCTGGCCCTCGGGGTGGCGGCCCAGTTTCTCGTCATGCCCTTCTTGGGCTGGGGGGTGGGTCGCCTCTTCCAACTCCCGACCGACCTCGCGGTCGGCCTCATCCTGGTGAGTTGTTGTCCGGGCGGGACGGCCTCCAATGTCGTCACCTACCTGGCCCGGGCCAATCTCCCTCTCTCGGTGCTCATGACGACCGCCTCCACCTTGGCGGCCGTCGCGCTCACTCCTTTGCTGACCAGCGCGCTCGCTGGCACCCTCGTCGAAGTCCAGGCTCTCGCCATGCTGGGGTCGATGGTGCAAATCGTCCTCCTCCCCGTCCTCGCGGGAGTGGCCATCAATCAATTTCTCCTCCAGCCCGGCCCCTTGGCCACCACCATCCGGACCCTCTCCCCCCTCTTTTCCGTCTTCTTCATTGCGGCCATTGTGGGCTTCATCCTGGCCACCCAGCGAGACGCCATCCTAGCTGCCGCCTGGACCCTCTTTCTCTCGGTGGCCGTCTTCCATCTCTGCGGCTTCGGACTCGGCTACGCCCTCGGGCGCTGGCTCAAATTGCCCGAAGCCAATGCTCGCACGCTCTCGATCGAAGTCGGGATGCAAAACTCCGGATTGGGCACCGCCTTGGCCAAAGCCCACTTTGCGGCGCACCCTCTGGTGGCGGTTCCCTGCGCCCTCTCGGCCATCTACCACTGCCTCTTGGGCAGCCTCCTGGCCACCTTCTGGCGAGCCCGGGACCCGGGAGCGGGGCAGAAGACTCAGTAAGAGAAAATCTCTCCCTGGCCGAAGAAGCGCTTCAGCTCCGCCACCGCCGTATCCGGCCCGTCGCTGGCGTGGCAGACATTGGTCTGCATATCCACCCCGAAGTCTCCGCGAATGGTGCCCTGGGCCGCGACCGTCGAATCGGTCGGCCCGAGCAAGTCCCGCACTTCGGCAATCACGTTCTCCCCCTCCAGCGCCAGGGCAATGACCGGCGTCTCTTGCATGAAGGCCTTCAGGCCGGGGAAAAAGGGTTTGTCCGCGATGTGGGAATAGTGCTCGGCCAAAAGCTCGTCGCTTAAGGACATCATCTTGAGCCCCCGCACCAGAAAGCCTTTTTTGAGGAACCGGTCCAAGACCGTTCCCGTAAGTCCTTTGGAAACGGCATCGGGTTTGAAAAGAATGAGCGTAGTCTCAGTAGCCATGGGCCTCCCTGTCCGCGAGCGGACAGGGAGTTTCAAGTTGAAACGCCCTTTCTTCAGAAAGGGCTAGCATAAGTGGTCACGCGGTTTCTCCAGCCAGCCAGCCACTTGCCCTCCTGGCGCGAAGGGGGGGCCAACTCCACCCGACGCGCCAAGACCCGGGCGGCCGACTGCGAAAAAGCCCGCGGCGCTTGCTCCACCCCGACCACCGCTTCCATCCCTTCGAGGACTTGCAGCAGGCCCCAACCGACCCCTTGGTAACGCTCCGAGGGATGGGTTCCCTCTCCCTTGAAATTCACGTAATCGATGAGTGCGTAGAGACCGTGGGGCGTCTGCTGGAGCTTGCGAAACCCCTCCAGCACCGCGCGGCCTTCCCCCGGCGAGGCCGCCCTCAACATCTGGGGAAGCGAAGCCTCGAGACGGCCCACAATGAAACGGGTCTGCTCCATGACCGTCCGGGAAAGCAAAGCCCGTAGCTCTCGTTGTCGCGGCCCCTCTCTGTCCGCCTCGAAAGCCGGCTTGTCCGGCCACGGGCAATCCGTCCCCAGCGCCCACCCCGGCACCGCGACCCCCTGCGCCCGCAGGGAGGCCATCATGGCCGGGAAACTCTCCTTGAAAGGCCCTTCCGGACCTGGATACCAAATGAAGTGTCCGATCCCGAGCGAGGCAAAGTCCTCTCCCGCATTCCAAGAGGTCAGCCCGGCCACCGTGCCCCCACACTCATTTGTCCAAATCTTTTGTCCCACCTTTGCTAAAATCTCCGGAGGCACCTCGACAGGCGCCTTCGCCACCGGGGCCACCGCCGTCCCCTCGGTCTCCGGCTCGGCGACACAGCCACAAAGCCCTAGAAGAAAAAGCAAAATCGACCTACGAATGCTCGTCTGGTAACTCATTGGGCACTGAAAACTGAAGACGGAACCCTCGCAAACTCATTCAGTGAACACCTTTTACCAAGCCTTCGACCTCGAAACCTTGGGCCAGGCTAAGCGCCCAGAAGACTACCGCAGCCCCTTTCAGATCGACCGGGACCGCATCCTCCACACCAGCGCCTTCCGCAGTCTCCAATCGAAAACCCAAGTCTTTCTGGCCGGCGAATACGACTTCTACCGCACCCGCCTGACCCACTCCATCGAAGTGGCCCAGATCGGCCGCTCCCTCTGCCAATTTCTCAAGCAGCGCTCCTCCGACCTGGCTCAGGACCACTTCATCGACCCCGACCTCGTGGAAGCCATCTGCCTGGCCCACGACCTCGGCCACCCGCCCTTCGGCCACGTCGGTGAACGCACCCTCAATCAGCTCCTGGCCCAGCACGGAGGCTTCGAAGGCAATGCCCAGACCTTGCGCCTTCTCACCAGCACCCTCTACCAAGGAACCCGAGGCATCCAGCCCACCCGCGCCCTCCTCGATGGCGTGCTCAAATACAAAACGCTCCGCGCAGAGCTCCTCCGAGAGGGAGCCGCTCCCCCGGCCAACCATTTTCTCTACGACGAGCAAGCCAGCGACCTCGACTTCGCGCTCGGAGACCAAGCCTTCCCCCCGGACTACACCCCCGGCCCCTCCCGCAATGCCTTCCGCTCCATCGAATGCCAACTCATGGACTGGGCGGACGACACCGCCTACTCCATCCACGACCTCACCGATGGGGTGAAAGCCGGCTTCCTCACCATCGAACGCATCGAACGCTGGGCCGCGGGCCAAGACCTCGCCCCCACCCAAAGCCACGCCCTCGAACGGCTCCTCGCCAGCATCCGGGAAGGCAAATTGGAAGCCCGACTGGGCCGCCGGATAGGCGACTTCATCCAAGCCGTCTCCCTGGCCGATGAGAGCAACTTTCTGACCGCGCAAACCCAGCGCTATCGCTACCGCCTCGCCATCCAACCGGAGATCGAAGTGGAATGCCGCCTCTACAAAGCCATCGCCACCGACCTCATCTTCAAAAGCCGGGAACTCCAGCAGCTCCTCGACTTCAAAGCGGCTCGCCTCCTCGGACAGCTCTGGGAACCGCTCTGGGCGAACTACCTCGGAAGCGAGCAACCAGAGTATCAGCTCCTCACCCCCCACCACCACCGCCTGCTCGTGGAAGCGGACACCGAGGCCAGCAAAGCGCGTCGTCTGGCGGACGCCCTCGCCGAACTCACGGACCGCCGAGCCCTCAAAATGCACCGCCGCCTCTTCGACACCGACTTCGCCAGCCTGACCGACCTGGGATAAAGCGCATGCCGACCAGATTCGCCCCCAGCCCCACTGGCCGGCTCCATCTCGGCCACGCCTACGCCGCCCTCTTCGCCTGGGAGAGAGCCCAAGAGCGCAACGACCGCTTTCTCCTCCGCCTCGAAGACCTCGATCAAGCCCGCGCGCGACCTCAGCACGAAGAAACCATTTACCAAGACCTCCGCTGGCTGGGACTCACCTGGGAACAACCCGTCTGGCGCCAAAGCGAGCGCCCCGCCGCCTACCAAGCCGCCCTCGACCAGTTAGCCGCACGCGACCTTCTCTACCCCTGCTTCTGCACTCGCAAAGACATCCAAACCGAACTCGCCCGCATCACCAACGCCCCCCACGGCCCCGAAGGCCCCCTCTACCCAGGCACCTGTCGCCAGCTCTCCCCCACCCAGCGACAAGATCGCCTCGCGCAAGGACAGCCCCACTCCCTCCGGCTCGACCTCGCCCAAGCCCTCGCGCAAACCGGACCCCTCACCTGGCATGAAATCGGCCTGGGTGACCACACCGGCGGGGCGGAGGCCTTGGGGGACGTCATCCTCTCCCGCAAAGACGCCCCCGCCGCCTACCACCTGGCCGTAGTCGTCGACGACGCCGCCCAAGGCATTGACCTCGTCACCCGCGGCGAAGACCTCCGCCACGCCACCCCCCTCCATCGGCTGCTGCAAGAACTCCTCGGCCTCCCCGTCCCACAGTGGCAGCACCACCGCCTCATCCGAGACGAAAATGGCCACCGCCTCGCCAAACGCCACCCATCCCTCACCCTCGCCAACCTCCGAGCCCAGGGCGAAACCCCCGATACTCTTCAAAAACGGCTGGCCATCCACCTGGCCGAATCTCCCCGAACCCAGCAGCCAACTCGAAACTGAAAACTTGAAACTTCAACCTTCCACCCCGACCCCTCCCTTATGAGCCAAGAGCTTCCCCTCACCATCAAAATCACCCTCCACACCGAAAAAGGCGAGATCCACCTCACCCTCTTCCCGAGCGAAACCCCGCTCACCTGCGCCAACTTCCTCCACCTCGCCCAGCGCGGATTCTACGATGGGCTGACCTTTCATCGCGTCATCCCCGACTTCATGATCCAAGGCGGCGATCCCAATGGGACCGGTTCCGGCGGCCCCGGCTACCAATTCGGGGACGAATGCAAAGCCCACCTCAAGCATGACAAACCTGGAATCCTCTCCATGGCCAACGCCGGCCCCGGCACCAACGGCAGCCAATTCTTCATCACCCACGTCGCCACACCTTGGCTAGACGGCAAACACACCGTCTTCGGCGAAGCCAAGGAAAGCCAAAACGTCATCGACATCATTGAAGGCGGGGACAAAATCAAAAAGGTCACCATCCACGACGACTGCACCGCCCTCTTCGAAGCCGAGGCCGATCAGCTAGCGAAATGGAACCAAGCGCTCGAAGCAAAAGGGTTCTAAACCTCACCGATCATTCTCACACTTGATTCAGCAGGTGGATGTAGTGGAATCTCGATTCTCCCCTACCCTGTTCTTTTAATTCCCTGAGCCCACCAAGTATCTCTGAAAACAGCTTTGGAGGGGTGTCTTGGACCAACCAAATGCCATTGAGTTCTTTGAAGTGGTCTCCCTAACGGAGCCAAAAAGAGTTGGATTTAGTTGAAGCTGAAGTGAGGGGTGAGGTGGTTAGTTTGTTGTCGTTGGAGAGGTGGAATGGAGGGGGCTGGAGCGTTAGCGGAAGGCCTCGCAATGGAAGCT
>JBCCJK010000032.1 GCA_039027815.1 Verrucomicrobiota bacterium | reverse complement strand
ATGGCCGAGTGGATTTCGGGCCAGACCAAGGCGCGACGAGGGCGCGGTGCAGGCACCGTAACCGACGAGCAACGCTGGGCTGGCTCGAAAGACTCCGGCTCTCCCTTCCCCGCGCTTCAGCGCCTCTTCCCCACAACACCTTCCCTCCATTCTACCAGCGAATCCTGGAGGTTGGTATGAGAGGAGTTCTGGAGTCCGGTGGCTTGCCACCGCTTTGGCAGAACCCCGGCTCGCCGGGGTCAGCATTCCACCTCCAACAAGCGCTCCCACCCAATCCCTGAAAACCCACTCCACCCCCGCGGGGCAAGCCGCCGCACTCCACAAATCACCCACGCAACTGCCGCATCCCTTCATACACCACGATCCCCACCGATGTCGCCAAGTTCAGACTCCGCGTCCCCTCCATCGGAATCCGGAAACATCGCTCTCTCTCGGATTCAATGAGCGATTCCGGCAGTCCCTTTGTCTCGCGACCAAAGACCAGATAATCCCCTTCCCGAAAGTGGCCTTCCCAAAAACTCTTGGCCGCTTTGGTGGTGAAGTAGTGCGGCTCGGATTCCGCCGAAGCCTCGGCGAGGCAGGCTTCCAGATTCGGCCAGACTCTGACTTGGACCTCTTTCCAGTAATCGAGTCCCGCCCGGCGAAGCGATTTGTCATCGATGGAGAAACCAAGCGGCTCGATTAGATGGAGCCGACTCCCTGTGGCCAGGCACAAACGCCCCACATTTCCCGTATTGGGGGGGATTTCGGGTTCAACCAAGACCACTTCAAACATGGCTTCGTGAAGGCACGCCTAGAGACTGCGCGGGTAAAAGAAAGACCCGGCTGCTCTCGCAAACCGGGCCTTTCGTGTCCCTCGCAATGAAAAATTTTTAGGAGGCGACTGCCTCAGCTTGATCTACGTTAATCCGGCGGCCTTTTTTGTCAAATCGAACGACTCCGTCCGAAAGGGCGAAGATGGTGAAATCTCGTCCGAGCCCGACGTTGACCCCAGGCACCCACTTCGTGCCCTTCTGGCGGATGAGAATGTTGCCGGCGATGACCTGCTCCCCCCCGAATTTTTTCACGCCCAGCCGCTTGCTGTTGCTATCGCGCCCGTTCTTGACGGAGCCTTGTCCCTTTTTGTGAGCCATGGTTTGGGGGAAGTTGAATTTAAGCGGAAATGCCGGTGATTTGGACTTTGGTCAGCTGGCGACGATGGCCCTTGGTGCGGTGGTAGCCCTTCCGGCGCTTGAACTTGTAGTTGATGACTTTCTTGGCGCGGATTTGATCGACGACTTCCGCTTCCACTTTGGCGCCCTCCACCACCGGGGTCCCGACCGAAGCTTGCCCTTCATTCGAGACGAAAAGCACCTGGTCGAAACTCGTTTTGTCGCCCGCCTGGACCGAAGCGAGAAACTCCACGTCCAGCTTGTCTCCTTCAGAGACGCGGTATTGCTTGCCGCCGGTTTTGAAAATCGCGTAGGTCATGGGAGAGTTCGGCTGCGCCGAGAAGGGCGCGGAATCTGTCATGTGGGGGCTGTTTGGGCAAGAGCTTTTTTTGAAATTTCCGGGGGAGGAGGCGGCTGGCTAGGAGGGCCCAGCGCGTAATCACCACCGTGCCCCTCCTTCCCGTCCAACCCCGCCACGGCAGCGCCTGGTTGCCTGAGCTGGACCTCTGGCTGGACCCGCATCGCGCGCAGGATTTTGCCTTCATCTCTCACGCGCATGCCGAC
The DNA here is from genome assembly GCA_039027815.1 of Verrucomicrobiota bacterium. NCBI lineage: Bacteria > Pseudomonadati > Verrucomicrobiota > Verrucomicrobiota bacterium. The sequence continues at coordinate 33,199 of JBCCJK010000032.1, read as the reverse complement.
CACTTTGCGCCCAGCCGCCGCTGCTTGGCGACGCCCGTGACGGCGGCCTTCTTGCGAACCCGCTATGGCAAAAAGCTCACCATCATGGAGCGGGCCTTTGGCGAGGTCTTCTCTTGGGAGGGGCATCGCTTGTCTCTCCATCCCGCTGGACACACCTTTGGCTCCGCTATGTTGCGCGTGGAACGGGAGGCGGATGGCGTCAGCTTTCTCTACACGGGGGATTTCAAGATGCGCCCCAGCCTGACGGCCGAAACGGCCCAGCCACCCCCGGCCGACAGCCTGCTGATGGAGACCACCTACGGCTTACCTCACTTTCAGTTTCCCGACTCCCAAGCGATCCGGCCAGCGATCCAACATTTCTGCGAAGACGCGCTCAGCCAGGGGGAGGTACCGGTTCTTTTGGGCTACTCTCTGGGCAAGGCGCAGGAGTTGATGGCCATCGTGGCGGAGGCCGAGCTCCCCATGCTCGTTCACCCGGCCATTGAGAAGATCTCGCGCGATTACGAAGCGCAAGGTCGCTCGCTCGGTCGCTACGCTCCGCTGAAGAAAGAAAGCGATCTCGCGGGCCAGGTCCTCCTGACCCCGCCCAACACGGTGCGCAGCACTCTCATTCGGCGCATCCCTCATCGACGTCTGGCCATGGCCAGCGGCTGGGGCCTGCAAGCCGGGGCCTCCTTTCGCTACCAAGTGGATGAGGTCTTCGTGCTGAGCGATCACGCCGACCACAGCGAACTCCACGCCTGCATCAAGGCGGTGCAGCCAAAACTCATTCTGACCACCCACGGATACGCGCGGGAGTTCGCGGCTGAGCTTCGCCAAGCTGGTCGAGAAGCCTGGACTCTCCGTGGGCAGGACCAAATCGAACTCCCGCTCTCGCTCGAGCAAGAGGCCGGCCCGGCCTTGCCCAGCGACACGGCGATCCCGCCTTCCGAGTGGGGTGAACTTTGCCAAGCGGCCGAGGCCGCCGGCCGTGCCAGCGGTCGCTTGCAAAAAATCAGCCTGCTGGCTTCCTATCTGGCCCGCCTCCAAGACCAAGCCGAGAGCCTCGCCCGGGCGACGCGTTTTCTGGCGGGTCGGGCCACGGCCGATCGGGACTCCCAGAAGCGCTTGCAAGTGGGCAGCGCCCTCGTGCGGGCTGCCCTTTTGGCGCACACCGGCTTGCCCCTCGCCCGTTACCAGGCGATTTCCCGCAGCCAAAACGATCTCGGGCGGACGACCTTTCTTTTGCTCCAGCAAGGCCGATCGGAAGCACGCCCCTGGAGCTTGAGAGACGTGGATGAATGGATTTCTCAAATCGGGAAAGCCACGACCCAGCAGGCCAAGTTGCGGCTGCTCCGCCAAGCCTTTGCCCAACTGCCCGCTTCGCAAGGCTCGCTGCTGGTGCGCTTGCTGACAGGTGATCTCCGGCTGGGTCTCAAGCAAGGGCTGGTCGAGGAAAGCCTGGCCAAGGCCTTCGACCAACCGCTAGCCGCCATCAGGGAGGCGATCTTGCTCACGGGCGACTTGGGCGAGACCGCCAACTTGGCCGCAGGGGGTGGGCTAGCGAGCGCGCAACATCGTCCCTTTGTGCCGCTCCAGCCTATGTTGGCTAGTCCGGAAAAGGACGCGGAAAGTCTCTTTCAACGCCTGGCCGCGGGCACCCCAATTCGGAAGATTTGGCTGGAGCCGAAGTTCGATGGCATCCGCTTGCAACTTCACAAAGTGGGAGAGCGGGTCGAGCTCTACTCCCGCGACACCCGCACTCTGACCGAGGAGTTTCCAGATTTGGTCCAGCCTGTGACCACGCACCCGGGGGACTTCCTCCTCGATGGAGAGCTCATCGCTTACGATGGGGACCGTAAGCTCACCTTCTTCGACCTGCAAAAGCGGCTCGGTCGGCGCCAAGAGCCTGACCTCTTTGGGGCGCAGGAGATCCCGGTTCGGTTTCTGGCTTTTGACTGCTTGTGGGCCGAGGGAAAAAGCTTGCTCCAGCAGCCCCTTCAGGCGCGACGGGCCTGCTTGGAGAGCCTCCGCCTAAAAGAGCCCTTGGAAATCGTTCCTCTTTGCCAGGCCGCGAGCCCGGAGGAAATCGAAGTGGCCTTTCTCCAAGCAAAGCGAGAGGGGCATGAGGGCTTGATCGCGAAGGACCCGGCCAGCCGTTGGCTGGCCAGCCGACGAGGCAAGCATTGGCTCAAGCTCAAAAAAGCCATGCCTACGCTCGACTGTGTGGTGGTGAAGGCGCAGCAAGGTCACGGAAAACGCAGTCATGTGCTGAGTGATTACACCTTCGCGCTCCAAGATGAACAAGACGCCAGCCTCAAGGTTTTGGGGAAGGCCTACAGCGGACTGACCGACGAGGAGATCGAGGAGCTAACCGAACACTTTGAACGGACCACCCTCAGCCAGCGGGGACGAGTTCGCACCGTGGAGCCGCAGGTGGTCCTAGAAATCGCCTTCGATAGCATTCAACCAAGCCAGCGCCACAACAGTGGGCTCTCCCTGCGGTTCCCCCGAATCCATGCCTGGAGGCGGGACAAAGTCCCGACCGAGATCGATTCGCTGGCGACCGCTAGAAAACTGGCCGGCCTCCCAGGCTAAGCCGCGCGGGCAAGGAGGGAAAGGCTGGGGCCGCTCACCAATCCACGTTGCTCCCGCGGGTGTCCACGTGGACGAAGTTTCGGTAGTAGCCGACCCCGCCCTCGAAGTGTCCTTTCTCCCTCATAAGCCGAGCGGCTTTGGCCACCCTCCAGGATGAGCAATCGAATTTGAGATCGAGCGCCTTGTTCTCCATGTGCAGGGACCGGGACTTGCCTCGGCAAGCCGAATTGTAGCGGGGACTGCGGTAGGCCGAAACGACCTCCTTTACCGGGAGTCGGAGAATGCCGGCCAACTTGTCCGTCACCTGGAGGGTCTCCCGGATATTTTTCCAAAGGCGCTTCGGAGGGACGGAATTGGCGACCTTCCCGCGGGTTTTCAGGTGAGGATAAAGAACTTGGTAGGGAGTGACGTTCTTGAGCTTGAGGCTCCCCAGAAAATTGGCGTATTGTTGGCCGCGCGAACCCAATCTTTTCTTCCAAGTGTCAGGCAAGCGAACTTCCGGATGGGACTGGAAAAAAAATGCTTGAGCGGAGTGAGGGAGAAAGAGCCCAGCCGAGCCCAAAAGCCCCACTTTGAGAGAACCTCGCCGGGTGAAGAAAAAACGCGTTTCTAAGGCCTGATCGGCGGGTTCGATATTTTTCACGATATCGGCGGTAAGCTGGTTTTGTGCCGAGTGCAAGCAACATCCTGAGAGAGAAGGAATCGCTGCGAAAAGAAGGGGAAAAACGGAGTCAAAGAGAGACGAGGCTGGCAGAGAGTCGGCGTTCCACTTGCGCTCGGAGTGCGTTGTAAAAGGAATCACTCGTCCGCGGCATGGCGATGCGATCCTGTTCGACCCCATCTTTGAAAATGAGGACAGAAGGAAAGCTCTCGATGGCAAGTTTCTCGCAGAGGGCCGTCTCGGCGGAAGCATCGATCATTCCCACGGAAATGCGGCCCTGCATATCTTGGGCGACGTCTCCAATGAGCTGCAAGTTTTCATCCTCAGACTCGGGGGTCGCCTGGGAGAGGTAGACCAAAAAGACCCCTCGGTCAGAGGCGACCACCGTCTCAAAATTGAGACCATTGACTTCGACCGGGGCAGAGATCTCCGCGTTGGAGCTTCGATCATACACGAAGGCCGCCATCACAAAGAGGAGAACAAAAAGCCAGGTCCGACGAGGCATGGCCCCGATTCTCTCTGAAAATTTTAAAAATGTCAACCTTTATTAAATAAATTTTGAAAGAAGGCACAAAAAAACCCACCCCGGAGGGTGGGTTAAAAACCTGGCAACGACCTACTCTCGCATAGCCTATCGCCACACTACCATCGGCGCGACAGCGTTTCACTTCCGGGTTCGGGATGGGACCGGGTGGGGCCACTGCGCTATGGTCACCAGAGTGTGAATGACTTGGGAGCGTCCAAATCAGCCAGGCTCTGATGACGATGGGGAGCCAGTTTTTCAAAGAGCGAGTTCAGCCTCCCATCGGGAGTCTGGAGATTCGCTGACAACTACGTAATCGGGAGAGAGTTTCCAAGCATCGCCAACTCTTGGCGAATGCAAAGACAGAAGATTGGAGAAACAAGTCAAACGGATGATTAGTATCGTTTAGCTGAATGCGTCACCGCACTTACACAAACGACCTATCAACGTGGTAGTCTTCCACGATCCTTCAGGGAGACCTAATCTTGGGAGGAGCTTGGCGCTTAGATGCTTTCAGCGCTTATCTCTTCCGCACTTAGCTACCCAGCGGTGCCCTTGACAGGACAACTGGTATACCAGAGGTGCGTCAATTCCGGTCCTCTCGTACTAGGAATTGAACCCCTCAAGTCTCCTACGCCCGCAGAGGATAGAGGACCGAACTGTCTCGCGACGTTCTGAACCCAGCTCGCGTGCCGCTTTAACCGGCGAACAGCCGGACCCTTGGGACCTTCTTCAGCCCCAGGATGCGACGAGCCGACATCGAGGTGCCAAACTTCGCCGTCGATATGAACTCTTGGGCGAAATCAGCCTGTTATCCCTAGCGTACCTTTTATCCGTTAAGCGACGGCAATTCCACATTCAACCGCCGGATCACTTTGGCCGACTTTCGTCTCTGCTCGACTAGTAGGTCTCACAGTTAGGCAGGCTTTTGCCAATATACTCGAAACGCGATTGCCAACCGCGCTGAGCCTACCTTCGCACTCCTCCGTTACTCTTTAGGAGGATACCGCCCCAGTAAAACTGACCGGCTGCAACTGTCCCTCTGCCTGATTCAAGGCGAAAGGTTAGATTCCCCAATACCATAGGGTGGTATCTCACTGTTGGCTCCACGACTCCCTAAAGAGCCGCTTCAAAGCCTCCCACTTATGCTGAGCAATGAAACCGAGAAACCAGTAACAGCTTACAGTTAAGGTGCATAGGGTCTTTCCGTCCTTCTGCGGGTAGCCGGCATCTTCACCGGCACTACAATTTCACTGAGCTCCTGGTTGAGACAGTGCCCAACTCGTTGCACGATTCGTGCAGGTCGGAACTTACCCGACAAGGAATTTCGCTACCTTAGGACCGTTATAGTTACGGCCGACATTCACCGGGACTTGGGCTCGGAGCTTCGTTCCGCAAGCGGAACTAACACCTTACCGTAATCTTTCGGCATTGGTCACGTGTCACATCCTATACGTCGTCTTGCGACTTAGCAGAATGCTGTGTTTTTGGTAAACAGTCGGTTGGGCCTCTTCACTGCGCCCCTCCGAAGAGGGGACCCCTTCTCCCGAAGTTACGGGGCTATGTTGCCGAGTTCCTTAACCAGGTTTCACTCTTGCGCCTTAGAATACTCATCTCACCCACCTGTGTCGGTTTGGAGTACGGGCTGCTTCAATCGTGATGGCTTTTCTCGGCGGATGATCTGGTGATACGGATTGGCCGTAGCCGCACCTCGGAATTCAATCACCTAGTCACTGTCACATCCGCGTCCCCATTCACTTCGCAGGTGCAGGAATATTGACCTGCTTTCCATCGCCTACGCCTATCGGCCTCGGCTTAGGTCCCGACTAACCCTGGGACGAAAAACGTTGCCCAGGAAACCTTGGGTTTTCGGCGGACGGGGATTTCACCCGTCTTATCGTTACTCATGTCTGCATCCTCACTTCTCAACGCTCCACGGTCAGTCGCCATCGCGCTTCACTGCGTTGAGAACGCTCTTCTACCACGCCCCCGAATGAACGGGGACGTCCAGAGCTTCGGTATACCGCTTGATCGCCAAGAATTTTCGGCGCGAGATCTCTCGATGAGTAAGCTATTACGCACTTTTTAAATGATGGCTGCCTCTAAGCCAACATCCTCACTGTCTAAGAAATCTCACTTCCTTTCCACTGAGCGGTATTTGGGCACCTTAGCTGCTGATCTGGGATGTTTCCCTCTCGCCTACGGAGCTTATCCCCCGCAGACTCACTGCCATATTACACCGGAAGGTATTCGGAGTTTGATTGAGTTTGGTAAGCGGGTGTGCCCCCTAGCTCATTCAGTGCTCTACCCCCTCCCGTCAGCATATGACGCTGCACCTAAATGCATTTCGAAGAGAACCAGCTATTACCGGGTTTGATTAGCCTTTCACTCCGACCCACAGCTCATCCGAGGATTTCTCAAGATCCACCGGTTCGGTCCTCCACGCGATTTCACTCGCGCTTCAACCTGGCCATGGGTAGGTCACCTCGGCTTCGGGTACAGCCCCTGCGACTAAAACGCCCTCTTCGGACTCGCTTTCGCTCTGCCTCCACCCCAGAAGGGCTTAAGCTTGCCACAGAGACTGACTCGCAGACTCATTAAACAAAAGGCACGCCATGATCCCGCGGATGCGGGACGCTGACACCTTGTAAGCATACGGTTTCAGGTTCTATTTCACTCCGCTCGCAGCGGTACTTTTCACCTTTCCCTCACGGTACTGGTTCACTATCGGTCGCCAATTAGTATTTAGCCTTACGCCGTGGTCGGCGTGGATTCACGCGGCGTTTCACGTGTGCCGCGCTACTCAGGGACACCCTAAGGCTGTGTCAGATTTCGGCAACGGGCCTGTCACCCTCTATGGATCAACTTTCCAGAAGATTGGCCTATCTTTCACAGTCCTACATCGGGGCCCTACAACCCCGGCAGCAAGCTGCCGGTTTGGGCTGTTCCGCTTTCGCTCGCCGCTACTTACGGAATCGATTCTCTTTCTTTTCCTCCGGTTACTGAGATGTTTCACTTCACCGGGTGTCGCGAACTCTTCCCTATGGATTCAGGAAGAGACGACGCCGTATTACCAGCGCCAGGTTACCCTATTCAGAAATTCCCGGGTCATAGTGTATGTGCCACTCACCGAGACTTATCGCAGCTTGTCACGTCTTTCATCGCCTGTTGGCACCAAGGCATTCACCGTATGCCCTTAATAACTTGTTTCTCCAATTCTGAAAATTGGAGCGCCTTTGTATTCAGCACAAGAGTTGACTCTTGTATGATGCTTGTAGTTTTCTCTACCCGATACGCAGTTGTCAAAGAACGTTCCAGACCCTTTCTAGCAGCCGCCACGTCCGCTCCCATTGATCAAATGGTGGGTCTGACAGGACTTGAACCTGTGACCCCACGCTTATCAAGCGTGTGCTCTAACCAACTGAGCTACAGACCCTTTCAATAGAAAGTGGTGGAGGCATGCGGATTCGAACCGCAGACATTCTGCTTGCAAAGCAGACGCTCTACCAACTGAGCTATACCCCCTAATATCACAGCCCGGCGGAAGGCCGAGTGGATTGGAGAGTGGATTGGACAGGAGCCCTCCCGCAGGAGAGGCCCATGAATTCGGCTGCTGGAACCGATGGAAAGAAAGACTGAAAAGTGCCCTGCGGCCAGGGAGGAGACCGGTGAATGTTTTGAGTGCGTTTGCTTTCGCGGTTGGTGTCATCCGATAAACGACTTACGCTGCCGTGGTCCCCAGAGGGGGACGGTAGGCGTCGACCTGTCCGTGTTGACACCTCACTCCCTTGAGAGCGGGTGAGTCGTGAGACTACACGGATTGACTCCGTAGAAAGGAGGTGATCCAGCCGCAGGTTCCCCTACGGCTACCTTGTTACGACTTCATCCCAGTTACCAGCTTCACCTTAGGACCATAAGATACTTCGGGTGCTGCCGGCTTCCATGATGTGACGGGCGGTGTGTACAAGACCCGGGAACGTATTCACGGCGCCGTAGCTGATGCGCCATTACTAGCGATTCCGGCTTCATGGAGTCGAGTTGCAGACTCCAATCCGAACTGGGCCCAGTTTTGCAGATTTCCTCCACCTCGCGGTCTCGGTTCAAACTGTACTGGGCATTGTAGTACGTGTGCAGCCCTAGGCATAAGGGCCATACTGACCTGACGTCATCCCCACCTTCCTCCCAGTTGATCTGGGCAGTCTGGCTAGAGTCCCCACCACTATGTGCTGGCAACTAACCACAGGGGTTGCGCTCGTTGCTGGACTTAACCAAACATCTCACGACACGAGCTGACGACGGCCATGCAGCACCTGTGCAAGGTGTCCGAAGACTCACTGCCTTTCAGCAGATTAGCAATGCATGTCAAGCCTAGGTAAGGTTCTTCGCGTTGCATCGAATTAAGCCACATACTCCACCGCTTGTGCGGGTCCCCGTCAATTTCTTTGAGTTTTAGCCTTGCGGCCGTACTTCCCAGGCGGTGCGCTTAACGCGTTAGCTCCGGCACAGACGGGGTCGAAACCGCCTACACCAAGCGCACACCGTTTACTGCCAGGACTACAGGGGTATCTAATCCCTTTCGCTACCCTGGCCTTCGAGCCTCAGCGTCAGTTTGTGTCCAGGATCTCGCCTTCGCCACGAGTGTTCCTCTCGATCTCTACGCATTTCACTGCTACACCGAGAATTCCAGATCCCCCTCCACAACTCTAGCGTGGCAGTATCGAATGCAGTTCCGAGGTTGAGCCCCGGGCTTTCACATCCGACTTACCACGCCGCCTACGCTCCCTTTACGCCCAGTGATTCCGAACAACGCTTGAGACCTTCGTATTACCGCGGCTGCTGGCACGAAGTTAGCCGTCCCTTCCTCTTCAGGTACTATCAACCCTGTGCGCTATTCACGCCCAGGTTTTACTCCCTGATGACAGGAGTTTACGACCCGAGGGCCTTCATCCTCCACGCGGCGTCACACCATCAGACTTTCGTCCATTGTGAATGATTCTCGACTGCTGCCACCCGTAGGTGTCTGGACCGTGTCTCAGTTCCAGTGTGACTGATCATCCTCTCAGACCAGCTACCCGTCGTCGCCTTGGTGAGCCTTTACCTCACCAACAAGCTGATAGGCCGCGAGCTGATCCCGCAGTGGCAGCCGAAGCCACCTTTACTCCGTAGAGTCTATGGGGTATTAATCCACCTTTCGGTGGGCTATCCCCCGCTGCAGGGCACATTCTCACGTGTTACTCACCCGTCCGCCACTAGGAACCTCAAAGCAAGCTCTTCGGTTCCTCGTTCGACTTGCATGTCTTATCCACGCCGCTAGCGTTCGTTCTGAGCCAGAATCAAACTCTCCGTAAAAGAAATTGTTTTATCCGCTGAGATAAGCCTCGCGACTTACCTCCTGCGAAAACGAACTCACATCCGTTGACGCGCAGAACACTTTTCAGTCTTTGCTTTCCCCCAGTCGAAGTCCCTTTTTCGAGACGAGCAGAGTTGCCCTTCGCGAAAGCCATTGCTGAAAAGCGGGAATGGCTTGCGGATGATCCGACTGGTTTGTTCTGTTAAAGATCTTTCCTCGCGGGGGAGAAAAAGGCCGGTCTGACAGACTGTCAAAACCGACCAGTTGGCTCATCTCGCGCCGCCTCCTTCGTGGCGGTGGGCGCGCAACATAGCAGGGGGGAGGAAGTGCGCAAGACTTTTCATTTTGTTTTTTTAATTTTTCCGAGTTGGCTCGCAATGACCGAGCTTTTACCCCTTCATTATCAGAATCTTACGCCTATAAACTTCTTTTTGGCCAGGGTGGCTTCACCGGGGCGCGAATTCTTCTCCCCGAGTTCCCGATTTACTTTCAGCTCGGCCCTGACACTGTGGCCCTTGCTATGAAAACACTGCCCTTTTTCGCCGCCTTTCTTTCCCTTGCGGGATCCGCTTTCGCCATCGACGCCGACGAGGGTCTCTTCGCCGCGCTCGATACCAATGATGACGGCCTGATCTCCCGCGCTGAAATCGCAGCGGCCTCCGAGGTTTTGCTGGCGCTCGATCGCAATGAGGATGGGGTGCTGGCCGCGGCCGAACTGGATGTGAAGGTGGTCCAACCCGAGGTCCGGTTTGTGGAGGTCAAACGAAAAACTCGTTGGTTCCCAGGGACCGACGTTCTCAAAGATGAAAAGCGTTCGCCCAAGCCGGTCGGCGCCAGAGTTTTGGGAGCGCGCTGATCGTTTCCGCGGACCGAGCCCTTCCTTCCTCTCCACGGTCGGGCGGCTTTCCTCTGCTTGCCCTTTTTTTGCCCCGGTCGTTTGCGAGCCCCTTCTTTTTTTTGGCTGGTCCTCTTCTGCCTCGGGACGGTGGCTTGTCGCGTCCCTGTGAAAGAGGTGGCCTCCCCCATCGATCTTGCCGCGAGCTTTTCCCGCAGCGGTCTGGCACCGGGGGCGCCCCGCTGGTGGCAGACCTTTCAGGACCGGGAATTGAATCGCTTGGTCGAGGGCGGTCTGGAAAACAACTTCTCCCTGCAAGCGAGTTTTCACCGAGTCGAGCAAGCCCGCAGCCAGGTGAGGGTGGCCGGGGCGCAGCTTTTTCCGACCCTCGATACAAGCGCGGAGTCTCGTCGCTCCGAGCAGCTCACCGAGAGCGGCGGCAGCGGAGTGCAAAACCTCCTCGGCGGGGGGACGGTCTCGCGCGGGGCGAGCGCGGTCAGCCTCGACTGGACCTTCGGCCTGACGACTCGCTATGAGCTGGATCTCTGGGGGCGCTTGCGCTCCCGGCGGAATGCGGCCCGCCTGGAGGCAGAAGCCACCCGGCAAGAGTTGGAGACAGCTCGGCTCGCCTTGGTCGTTTCAATCGCCAGCGCGTGGTTCCAACTTCGAGAGCAAGAGGCCACGCTTGGCCTTCTGCGAAGCCAGGAAAAAACCAACCAGCAGCAGCTCTCTCTTATCAAGAAGCGGCTCCGCAGTGGCCTGGCGAGCGCGCTTGATGTGGCGCAGCAGGAGCAGTTGGTCGAAGCCACTCGGGGTCGGATCGAGGTCACTTCGCGCCGCGCTGCGGTGCTGGAGAATGCCTTGGCCGTGCTGACCGGGGAGAGCCCGATTTCCTTCGAGCTGGCGGCCCCGGCTTCGCTCCCCGGCCTCCCTCCCCAGCCCGAGAGCGGCCTGCCAGCCGAACGCATTCTGGCTCGGCCGGATGTCCAAAGCGCTTCCCTGGCGGTGCAGGTGGCCGACCAGGAAGTGTTCGGGGCCATCGCAGAGCGCTTTCCCCGCTTGGTGCTGACAGCCAGCCTGCAAAGCCAGGCGGAAAACTGGCGGGCGGTCTTCGAGGATTGGCTGAGCACTTTGATCGGCGACCTCGGGCTGCCGCTCTTCGACGCGGGCTCGCGTGCCGCGGCCGTCGACCAAGCGCGCTCGGCCCGCGAGGAGGCTTGGGACACTTTTGGCGAGACGCTCCTCGGCGCGCTCCAAGAGGTGGAGGATGCGCTCGATCGGGAGTATCGCCAGCAGCGCTTGGTGAGCAGTCTTGAACGCCAGTTGGCGGCCGCGGAAACGGCGGTCGAGCGGGCACGTTCCACTTGGCTGCGCGGGCAGGAAAGCTACCTCCGCGTCTTGACGGCCACCCGGGATCAGCAGACGCTGAGCCTCGATTTGCTGGCTGCCCGCCGTGAGCTTCTCGGCTATCGTATCGATCTCCACGCCGCGCTGGCCGGCCCACTCTCTCCCTGATATGCCGAAGGCTTTTCCCAAGACCAGTTTTCTCGTGCGTCTCCTGGTGGGCCTGGTCTTGGTGGCGGGCGCTTTTGGGCTGGCCCGCTTTCTGGTCGTCAACCCGCCCACGGTCGAAGAAAGAGATCGGGAAGAGCGCCTCGCCCCCTTGGTGGAGATCTTCCCGCTTCAGCCGCATGCGGAACCGATTCTGGTAGCCGCTCTCGGAGAGGTGGTGGCAGCCGAGCGCTTGGGGCTGGCCCCGCGGGTTTCAGGGCGAGTGGAGTCCATCAGCGAATTGTTGGTGCCGGGCGCTTTTGTCCCGCAGGGGATGCCTCTTTTGAAAATCGACGAGCAAGACTTCCTCTTTGCCGAACGCAATGCCGCGGCGGCCGTGGCGGCGGCCGAGAGCGCCCTCGCGAGCGAGCAAGGGCAGCAAGCGGTCGCCCGGGAGGAGCTCAAGCTGATCGAGGAACCACTGACCGAAGCCGAGCGGAGGTGGGTCTTGCGAGAGCCCCAACTGGCAAGCGCACGCGCCGAACTGGATTCGGCCAGGGCCAACTTGGAGGCCGCCCAGGAAGCGCTTCGGCGGACGGAGGTGGCCGCGCCTTTCGACGCCGTGGTGCTGAGTCGGAATGTGGCGCGCGGGACGGAGCTGGAAAATCGAGATCCGGTAGCGGAGCTAGCCCGGGCGGATGAATTTTGGATCGAATTGGCTGTTCCCTCCGACCAGCTCCGCTGGATTGCCTTCCCGGACTCGCCTGGGGAGAGCGGCGCTGCCGTGCACCTTTCCTCTCCCACCTCTTGGAAAAGGGGCCAAGGCCGGACGGGCTCCTTGCTAGGCTTGGTGAGCGAGCTGGACCGCGCCTCCCGCATGGCCACGGTACTGGCAAGGGTGAAAGACCCCATGGCCAAGCGACCGGAGACCGGCCAGCAGCCGCAGGTGCTCTTGGGCAGCATCCTGCGAGGGGAGATCGAGGGAATCACCCTGGAGGGGGCCTACGCGATTCCGCGGCGTTTTCTTCGCCCCGGGGACCAAGTCTGGCTGGCGGCGCGCGATGACACCCTGGCCATCGAACCAGTCGAAGTGCTCTACCGCGGCGAAGACTTCATTTACGTGAAGGGGGACCTGCGGCCGGGCGATCGACTCATCACCCGGGGGCTTCGGCTCGCGGTGCCGGGCATGAAGTTGCGCATCGAGGCCCCGGCTGGACAGGTTTCCGCCGGAGGGGAAGGCCAAGACACATGAGCGACTCCCCGGAACCTTCCCTGAAAGGCGGGGGACCCATCGCTTGGATGGTAGCCAATCCAGTGGTGGCCAATTTGGTCATGATTTTCCTTCTGGTGGGAGGGGGGTTTACCGCTTGGAACACCCAGCAGGAGGTCTTCCCCGAGGTCGAGATTGAGGAAATCCAAGTCTCCATCCAATACCCCGGGGCCAGCCCAGAAGAAATCGAGAGCGGTGTGGTTCAGGCCATGGAATCCGCCCTCCGCGGCGTCAGCCTCTTGACGGAGGTGCGGGGGGTCGCGCGCGAGGGCTACGGCGTGGTCACCTCAGAGTTCCAACGGGGCGCCGACCGCATGGAGGTCTACCAGGAGGTGCGGGAGGCCGTCGATGGCATCCGGACTCTGCCAGACGACGCCGAAGAGGCCGAGATCCGCATCACCGGGCGGAAGCGGGATGTCCTCGAGATCACGATTTATGGACCGCTTGATCCCTGGAATTTGCGCAATTTGGCAGAGCGGGTGCGGGACCGTTTTCTCCAGGAGGAGGAGATCACGAATGTCGAGATCGAAGACGCGCGCGATTTCCGCGTTTACATCGAGCCCTCCCGCGAGGCCCTGCGCACCTACGGCCTGACCCTGCAAGGGGTGGCCGACATCGTGTCCACCAGCTCGGTCGAGCTGCCGAGCGGCGGGGTCAAGACGACGCAGGGAGAGATTCTGGTGCGTTTCGATGAGCGGCGGGACTTCGCGGACGAGTTTCGTGAGATTCCCATTTTGACGACCGAGTCCGGGGCGGAATTGCGCCTCGGAGACCTCGCCACCGTGCGGGAAGGCTTCGAGGATACGGACGGGATTTACACCTACAACGGGCAGACCGCCATCAACTTGGAAGTCTTCCGAATCGGCGACCAGCGGCCGAAGGAAGTGGTCGAGGCCGCGCTCGCTGCCATGGAGGACCTGCTGACGACCCTGCCCGAGGAGATCGAGTATGTCGTCCAGGACGACCGCTCGGTGCTTTTCGATCAACGCCTCGGGCTCCTGACCAAGAACTTTGGCCTGGGCCTGCTCTTGGTGCTGTTTTTCCTGGCTCTCTTTCTGGAAATCCGCCTGGCCTTCTGGGTCACGCTCGGGATCCCCATCTCCTTCCTGGGGGCCTTTCTGCTGCTGCCGGTGGTGGATGTGTCGCTCAACATCATGTCGATGTTCGCCTTCATCATCGCCCTCGGGATCGTGGTGGACGACGCCATCGTGGTCGGCGAAGCGGTCCATGCCCGGCGGGAACGCGGCCTCTCTCCCCAGCAGGCGGCTGCGGATGGGGCCAAGCGGATGGCCTCGCCCGTGGCCTTCGCCATCCTCACCAACGTGGTGGCCTTCTCCCCCATCTTTTTCGTGCCGGGCTTCACCGGCCAGATGTGGTTCGCCATCCCCGTGGTGGTGAGCGCGGTCTTCCTCATTTCCTGGGTCGAGAGCATTTTCATTCTCCCCAGCCATTTGGCCCACTTGAAGGAGCCGGCCGGTTCTCCCCTCTTTCGCTGGATCGGCCGTCAGCAGCAGAAGGTCAGTCGGCTGCTGCAAGGGGCCATCGACCAGTTCTACGCCCCCTTTCTCAAGCTCTGTCTGCGCAACCGCTACCTGGTGCTGGCCTCGGGCTTGGCGCTCTTTCTGGTGGTGGTGGCCTACTTCCAGAGCGGCCGCCTGGGGTGGAATTTCTTCCCCCAGCCGGAGCGGGATGAGGTCATCGCGGCCGTCTTTCTGCCGGTGGGTTCCCCCCTTTCCGAAGCGCTCGTGGTGCGGGAGCAGTTGGAGCGCAGCGGCCAAGCGGTGGTGGCCCAAAACGGGGGCGAGAGCCTTTCCACTGGCTACTACTCGAGCATCGAAGGCAGCCAAATCCGGACCCGCTTTTACCTCACGCCCTCGGGCGAGCGACCGATCGGCGCGGTCGAGTTCGAAGACGTTTGGCGCCAGGAGCTGGGAACGGTCCGCGGCGCCGAGGTAGTCCGCTTTTTCAGCACCGGGTTCGGGCGGGGGGACAACTCCAGCCTGAACGTCGAGCTCAGCCATAGCGAGATCGACACCCTGCAAGAGGCCTCCGAGACCTTGGCGGCCGAACTGGCCAAGCTCTCGAACGTCTCCGACATCGACGATGGCTTCGAGCTGGGGAAAAAGCAGCGGACCTACCGCCTGACCCCAGAGGGCCGAAGCCTGGGCCTCACCACCCAGGACGTGGCCCGCCAAGTGCGCGCTTCCTTCTTCGGCGCGGAATCCCTCCGCCAGATGCGGGGCAGCAATGAAGTGCGCGTCCACGTCCGGCTGCCCGAGGAACAACGCACCAGCGAGTATGATATTGAAGAACTCTTTGTGACCACCCCTACCGGCCAAGAGGTGCCGCTGCGGCAAGTGGCCGAGGTGGAAGAGGGCCGCGCCTACCGCACCATTCGCCGTCGGGACGGCAACCGGACCCTCAATCTGACGGCGGACGTCTCACCGGAGCGGGAAACCAGCCGCGTCATCGAAGCACTCGAGCAGGAGATGCTCCCGGCCTTGAAGCGCCAGTTTCCTGGGCTGCGCCATAGCTATGAGGGCAACCAAGCCTCCTCCCAGGAGACCCTGGACGCCCTTTTGTTCTACTCGGTGACGCTGGCCCTGCCTCTGATTTACTTCCTCCTGGCCATTCCCTTTCGCAGTTATTTCCAGCCGCTGGTGGTGATGTTTGCCATTCCCTTTGGCTTGGTCGGGGCCATTCTCGGCCACCTCATTATGGGCTACAGCATGAGCGTCATCAGCATCAAGGGCATCATCGCCCTGAGCGGGGTGGTCATCAATGGCTCGCTCGTGATGGTGGTCTACGCCAACGAGCGCCGGCGGGTGGACGGCGAGACCCCGGCCGAGGCCGTGTTGGACGCAGGCATCCGCCGCTTCCGCCCGATTCTGCTGACCACGCTCACGACCTTCGGCGGCCTGGCCCCCATGATTTTCGAGACCGAGCGGCAGGCGCAATTTCTCATTCCGATCGCCATCTCTTTAGGCTTTGGCCTGGTTTTCGCCACCGCCATCACTCTCGTCATCGTGCCCGCGCTCTACCTCACGATCGACGATGCCGGGCGGGTCTTCCGGTGGCTCGTTCGCGGGAAGCAGAGAGAGGCCGCCCTTCAGAAAGAGTGGCGCGAGGCGTGATACAGAGCGGACCGGAGAGAGTCTAACTCATTCGGTTTTGAACTCGCCGTAGAGATGGAGCAGGTCTTGGCTGTAGGCCTCCACCAGGGCTCGTAGCTCGGCTTGTTGCTCTGCGTAGGCGGGATCGTCGTAGAGGTTGTTATGCTCTTGGGCGTCGTTGTTCAGGTCGTAGAGCTGATCGAAGTCGAAGTAGTCCGGGTATTCTCGGTCGTGTCCATAACGGACGTTCAAGCGATCTGAAAACGGCACTTTGGATTGCTCGTGGCCGTAGCTGGCCCCGTTTTCCTGAATGTCGGCCAGGATCTCCGGCCAGTAGCGCACCGCCATGTATTTGAATCCGGCGTCATTCACGACCGTGCGCTCGACCCCGATTTCCATGAAGATGTGCTCGCGCTCATACTGCTCGTTCATGAGTTCGCGCAGGAAGCTGACTCCATCGATCTTGACCTGCGGGTCCACCGTGATGTCGAGCGCGTCGTAGATGAGCGGGGCCACATCGTAGTTGGCGACCAGCTTGTTCGAGACGCTCCCCGGCTGGATCACGGCGGGCCATTGGACGACCGCCGGGACGCGGGCGCCCCCATCGTAAGAGCTCATCTTGCTAGGGGTGGAGCCGTGGTCACTGATGTAAAAGACCAGGGTGTTTTCGGTCACCCCGAGTTCATCCAGTTTGGCCATGACCGCGCCGACCCCATCGTCAAACCAGGTCGACCCACGATCCTGGGAGCCGCTGACCCGAGCCATGACGCTGGCGCGCGAGGGTTGCACCCCTTCTAGCTCCGGAAGGATGCCAATGGGCGTGCGAAAGTCGCTGTTCGCTAGTGAATCGCTGGGGTTCGGCGTGTGCGGCACGGTGGCCGCCATGTAGAGGAAGAACGGCTTGGGCTGGCCGTTATCGGCCGTTTGGCTTTCATCGAGGAAGTCGAGGGCGGCTTTCGTGATGAACTCGATGCAGTGGACTTGCAGGTATCTCGGCAAGTCCATCCCGGTGACATTGCTTTCAAAAACCCCATCCGCGAAGTCAAACCCACAGGACTTCACGCTGTCGACCACCACTTGGTAATTGGCTTCCAATTTGGGGACAATGTCCGTGTCCCAGTCCGAATCGGTCGGCACGGCTTGGCGCCTGATGTCGGAATTCAGAAGGTAAGGCAGCTCATTCTGGCCTTGGTGCCACTTTCCACACATCCCGGTGTGGTAGCCATTCGCTTGCAGGATGCCGGGGAGGGTGCCGAGGAGCGGTTCTTGGAAAATGCGGGCGTTCCAGCGCACGTTGCTGTAGCCGCCCGGCGGGTGCTCATCGTGAAACCGAGTGGTGTTGCGGGAGGCGAAGCGGCCTGTTAGCAAGTTGTAGCGACTGGGGGTGCAGACGGGGGAGCTGATGTAGAAGCGATTGAACTTCACGCCGTTGGCCGCGATGCTGTCGATGTGGGGGGTGTCCGAGTTGTTCCCATAGCAACCGACGTGGGACTTGTCTTGATCGTCAGAGTAAAAGATGATGATGTTTGGCTTGGAAGGGGTGGCGGTTTCGGCCCGGAGGAAGCCCGCGCCGGCACTGCCCATGTTGAACTGGACGGTGGCTTGCCCATTGGCATCCGACATGATTCGATCGCCATTCTCGCCAAGCGTTCCCACGCTGGCGGCGTCGAAGGACATGGGGCTCATGAGCGGGCTCTCAAAGTCGAGGTCATTGTCGG
This sequence comes from Verrucomicrobiota bacterium, assembly GCA_039027815.1. Classification (NCBI taxonomy): domain Bacteria; kingdom Pseudomonadati; phylum Verrucomicrobiota; species Verrucomicrobiota bacterium. The sequence goes on along the minus strand of JBCCJK010000032.1, from coordinate 15,661 downwards.
CCACTAGCTTGAACAGCCGGTGAGCGGGCCCATTGATGGTGACTTGGCCGTCGCCACTGGAAGGATCAAATTGGAAGTCGCTCAGGAGGGAGAAGAGCGTCCGGGCGGGAACGCCTTCGCTGAGGGCGGTCTCCACGCCGCCCGTGGAGGTGGCGGAGACGGCGTAGTAGTAAGTCGTTCCACTGACGATGGTGCTGTCGTTGAAGCTGCTGGTGCTGGTGGTGCCGACCACGGTGGCGCCGCTGGTGACGGGGAAGGTCTCCGAGCGGTACACGGTGTAGAAGTCGACCGCGCCGGAGGGGTCATCGGCCCAGTTGAGCGCTACTTCGGAGTCGCCGATGACCGCCGTGAGATTGGTGGGGGCGACCGGGTCCGGGTTGGAAACCGAGATCGAGCCCTCGACCTTCAGGTCATCCAGGTAAAACCCGGAGCCACTCGCGAAAACAAATTCGATGCGCGCTAGATTGCTCGGGTTGCCATTGTAGGGGATGGGCCCCGTGGTGTAATTGCCCGGGAAGGAGGAGGCGGTGCTGCTGACAGCCAGGGTGTAGCCGCTATTTCCAAAATTGAGGACCAAGGTTCGCGCGCTCGAGGTGTCTCCTGAGAGGTCCATGTCCAGTTCCTCGTCCGAACCACTGCCACCGAAGTCCTCGCTCAGGGTGTAGCTGACCGTTCCCCCACTGTGGATCACGCCCAGTTTCTTTTCAGGATTGTTGCCTCCATTCTTATCGGTGCTGATGGCGAGGTGAAAGGCCTCGTTCCCCGTCCCGTCATAGCCAATGATGCTGTAGTCCTCGTCGTTGTTATTGGTGCCACGGCGGGTCAGCAGCTTCATGGAGACGACCAGGCTATCGAAAACGGGCGTGCCAGCCGAGAGATCGAGGTTGGCCATAAAGGAGCCCGCGCTACTCGGTTGATCCAGCCAGAGAAAGCCGTCTTGGAATCCAAAGGTGTCGGGTGAAAATCTCCCGATTCCTTGGGCCTCCGGAATGTTGGAAGAGCCGGAAAAGGAGCCTACCAGCTGGGGCATGCCGCCATTCAAGTTGGCATAGGAATCATTGCCATCGGCGCCCAAGGTGCCGGACGCTGGGGCCGAGGTGTAATCGAAGTCGGCAAAGAAGAAGGTCTCGGCCGCGCCTTCTTTTGGCAGAAGAGGCAGAAGAAACAGGCCCAAGGAAAAGGCCGACAGAAAAGAGGGGGAAACGAATCGAAGGCACCGGCCAGGGGCCGCGCCAGACGGGAGGGAGGCTTGCATGGGATTTTGGGGGGGAAAAGAAACCTGAAGAAAACGCCAGATTGGGCGGAGAAAATAGGCCGAATTCGAGGTGATGAAAAGCTTTTTTGGGGAAAAGCGTTTTTTTACGCAGTTCACGCTCAATCGCTTAGCGCTGGTGGGAGGCTTTTTCCGGCCGGGCCGCTCGCCTAGTCGGAAAGCTCGGATGGGGGGAGGGTTTGATACTCTTGCAGGAGCCTTCGAAGATGCGCTCGTGCGGCTTCGTGTTCGGGATGGCGGCTGACCTTCTCGCGGTAGCGCTCTCGGCCGGAGGTGACCGGGATGTGATAGAGGATTTCCTCCGGCTCTCGGTTTTCCGCCAGGCTGAGGCGAAACTCCCGATCCCGCACAAAGAATTGGCCCGCCTTGTAGGCCATGAAGACTTGTTCGCGATCCCGGCCTTCGGTCCCGAGAAAGTAGTGGCCCAGATCCATGCCATCGACTTCGCGTCCGAGGGGCAGGTCGGCTAAGGAAGCGATGGTAGGGAGCACATCGACCAAGGAGAAGAATTTCTCGCTCACCCCGGGCTGGATGGTGCCCGGCCACCAGGCCAGGAAGGGCACCCGGGTTCCCGCTTCGGTCATGGCGCCTTTGTCTCCCTTGACCTCCAGCCCGGGGAGCTGGCTGGTGATGGACCGGTGGGTGCCGTTGTCGGCGGTGAAGAGAAGGAGGGTGTTCTCGGCGATTCCATGGGCTTCGAGCCGATCCACGATTTGGCCCACGATGTCATCCATGTACGTAATCATGTGGCCGAAGGCTTGGGTGTTCTTGTCGAGCCCCGGGGGAAAGCGGCTCCGCGCGAGCGCCTCCAGGCGCGGTGGGTGCTCGAAAGGGGAATGGACGAGAGCCATGGGGAAGTAGACAAAGAAGGGCGCCTCCCGATGGCGGTCGATGAAGTCCAAGACAAAGTCCGCGTAGACGTCCGGACCGTAGACTTCCGGGCCAGCGACGTGGGTTTGGCTGTCCGTGCGATAGCTGGGCTGGTAGTAGCGACTGGTCTTTTCCCTCTCCACCATCCAGGTCCAGAGGCAGTATTCATCAAAGCCGTGCTCGACCGCTTGCTCCGGGAAGTCATCGAACTGTCCGAGCTGCCATTTTCCGGCGATGGCGGTGCGGTAGCCGGCCTGCTGAAAGTCTTGCCCGAAAGTTCGGATCTCGGGAGAGAGTCTCGTGCCCGGTTTTTTGCTCAGGAGCGCGAGATGGCCCGTGCGATGGGGCTCCAGACCGCTCATGATCATGACCCGAGTCGGGGTGCAAAGCGGGGTCGCGTAGGCATTGTTCAAGCGCAAGCCCTCGCTCGCCAACTGGTCCAGCCGGGGGGAGCTGTAGAGGGTGCTGCCGTAGCAAGCGAGCCCCTCCGCGCCGAGGTCATCGGCCATGATGACGATGACATTGGGCCGCTCAGCTGCGCGCGCGACCTGAGTCGCTCCCCCGTAGCCGAGGAGAAGCAGGCCAAACCCGGCCAGCTGCCTGAGGGCGGAAGACGAGGGCTTCGAGGGCTTAGAGCGGAGGCGTTTTTTTGTCCGGATCATAGCGCTGGTAGTCGGGGTCGGCCTGCGGGTTTTCCTTCGGGAAATAGGCGTTCACTCGCTTCAAGTATCCTTGGAGCTCCGCCAAGAGAGATTGCGCGCGCTCGGGCATGCGCTGGGCGAGATTGGTCGTCTCTCCCAAGTCCTTGCTGAGATCGAAGAGCTGAGGCCGCTCAGGGATCTCATAAAACGTGTAGAGTTTGTAGTCCCCCTTCACAATCGCCGAGTGGGGGGTCGAGTTGCGGGTGTGCGGGTAGTGAAAGAACAAGGCACGCTCCGGGAAGGCGGTGCTCTCCTCGCCAGTCAGGCCAGTCAGAATGGGGAGCAAACTTCGGCCATCGATGCTGGCCTCGAGCGCCTGGTGGTCGCCTCCCGCCATTTCGAAGAAGGTCGGAAGCAAATCGTAGTTGGCGGTGTTGAGGGAAGAGCGGGAACCAGGTCGAATGCCCGGGCCCGCCACGATGAAGGGCACTCTCACGCCGGCCTCCCAGAGCCACCACTTGTCGCCCCGGAGGACGCTTTCTTCTCCGTTGAAGAGGTTTTTGCCATTGTCGGAAGTGAAGAGGACGTAGGTCTCGTCGGTCAGCCGGAGTGCCTCCAAACGGTCCAGGAGAAGGCCTATCGAGGTGTCGAGGTCCTTGACCGCGGCCCCGTGGGTGGCGGCTTCTTTTTTGGCGCGGTCGGGCTCGATCTCTTGGATGGCTTTCTTCGCCTCAAATTCGGCCAGCGTCTCCTCGAGCGACATCTGCTTGTTGTGCTCGACGTAGTGAGAAAGCTGGACGTAAAACGGCTTCCCCGCCCGCTGCTGCGCCTCCACAAAGGCGAGCGCTTTTTCGGTGATGCTGAAAATCCGCTTGGGGTCCTCGGGGTCGATCCCGCTGGTGGGCTTGCCTTCGTTGTTGGAGGTCTCGCCATCGCCCACATCGTAGCCATGGGCCTCGGGACCACCGCCGTAGACATGCCATTTGCCAAAGTGCGCGGTGGCGTAGCCCTGCTCCCGGAGTTTTTCTCCAATGGTGGCGAACTTGGGATTGAGGCTGCCGATGGGGCTGGGCTGGATGAGCGGCATGCCACGGTCTCGTCGCTTCAACTCATAGAAGACGTTCTCGTATTCCTCGGTTCCGAAGTTCCCATTGCCGCTGAAAAGATGCCGGGCCGGAGAGAGGCCGGTCTGAATGCTGGTGCGGGAGGGGGCGCACATTCCGGCGGCCGCGTAGGCGTTGGAAAAGGTCATGCCGCGCGCGGCCAGCTTCTCGACATGAGGAGTATCGCGGTATAGGGAGGTGGAGCGCGGGTCGCCCTCTTTCTGTGCCACCGAGGTGCCCCACCAGGGCATATCATCCACCAGGATGAGGACGATGTTGGGCGGGGTCGAGAGCGCCAGGGTAGGCAGCAGCGCTAAGAAAACCGTCAGGAAAAGCCGGGACATGATGGGAGGAGGAGAGGGGGTCGAAACAGGAGAAGGGACGTAGGCGATACGGGCTGAGCGGGAGGGCCCTTTCACGCCCGCGCTCTCGCTGGAAGACCGGCCCGCGTCTTGGCGGATTCCCTCGCCATCGCTGGTTGACTTCGCCCCCGCCTCTCCATAGTGGCGGCTCCCTCTGATTCGTTCGTAATCAATCGATTGATGGCCAACCAGCGCGTCCTCTTCGTCTGCACCGGCAATACTTGTCGGAGCCCCATGGCGGAGGCGCTCTTCCGGCATGCCACCCAAGCCCGCTCTGAATTGAAAAGCGCCTCCGCCGGCGTCTCCGCCGGCCATGGGTCCCCCGCTAGCCGCGAGGCTTGTGCGCTTTTGGCGGAATCCGACATCGCGCTCTCGCCGCACCGCAGCCAGCCCTTGAGCGCGAAGCTGGTGGAAGAGCATGACTACTTCATCGCCATGACCCGCTCCCACCGGGATATGTTGGTGACGCTTTTCCCCGAAATCGCCGACCAGACCTTTTTGCTGAGCGACTTTGCCAGTCGCCCGGAGGAACGCGGCCTCGACCTAAGCGACCCGATCGGCGGGCCCCGCGAGGACTACGTCCGGGTGCGCGACGCCATCGTATCCGCCATCCCTGGATTGCTCGCCTTTCTCGACTCTCCCCATTCATGAAGAAACTCATCATCGGCTCCGATCACGGCGGCTTCGCCATGAAGTCTGCGCTCAAAGAATTCCTCGAAAGCGAAGGTCATGCCGTGACCGATGTGGGCACCCACGGCACCGAATCGGTCGACTACCCCGACTTCGCCAAAGCCGCCTGCCAGCGCTTCCGCAGTGGTCAGTACGACTTTGGGGTGCTCGTCTGCACCACTGGCATCGGCATCAGCATCGCGGCCAACAAGTTCGACGGCATTCGGGCGGCTCTCTGCCACAGCCCCATCGATGGCCACTTCGCCCGAGCCCACAACCACGCCAATTTCCTCTGTTTTGGGCAAAAGACGACCGAACCGGCCTTGGCCATCGAGATTCTCCAAGCCTACTTGGCTTCGGAGGAAGAGGGGGATCGACACAACCGCCGGGTCGCCAAAATGAACGGCCCTTTGGCCCTGGCCGACCCCGAGATTTACGAAATCGTGGAGCTGGAAGGGCAGCGGCAGCAAAACCACATTGAGCTCATCGCCTCGGAAAACTTCACCAGCCCCGCTGTCATGGCAGCCCAAGGCAGCCTCCTGACGAACAAGTATGCCGAGGGCTACCCCGGAAAGCGCTGGTATGGCGGCTGTGAGCAAGTCGACAAAATCGAAACCATCGCCATCGAGCGATTGAAAACGCTCTACTCGGCCGAGCACGCCAACGTCCAACCTCACAGCGGCTCCCAGGCGAATGCCGCCGTCTACTTCTCGGTCCTGAAGCCGGGGGACACTATCCTGACCATGGACCTGGCTCACGGGGGGCACCTCACCCACGGCCACCCCGCGAACTTCTCTGGGGCTCTCTATGACGTCGTTCACTACGGGGTGAGCAAAAGCGATGAAAAGATCGACTATGACGCCTTGGAGCGACAAGCCGAAACCTCCCAGCCGAAACTCATCACCGCAGGCGCAAGCGCCTATAGCCAAATCATCGACTTCGAGCGCATGGCCGCGATCGCCAAAAAAGTCGGCGCCTACCTCTTCATCGACATGGCGCACATCTCCGGCCTGGTCGCGGGCGGAGCCCACCCCAGTCCCGTCCCGCACGCGGACTTCGTCACCAGCACCACCCACAAAAGCCTGCGCGGCCCCCGTGGTGGCATCATCTTGTGCAAAGGCGAGCACGCCAAAAAGATCGACAGCCAAATGTTCCCTGGCGTCCAAGGCGGCCCCCTCATGCACGTCATCGCGGCCAAGGCCGTCTGCTTTGGCGAGGCGCTCCAGCCAGAATTCCGCGCCTACCAGCAACAAGTCGTGGTCAATGCCCAGGCTTTGGCAGCCGGCTTGGCCGAGCGCGACTTCCGAATCGTGTCTGGAGGCACTGAAAACCACGTCTTCTTGGTCGATCTGCGCTCCAAGAACATCAACGGCGCCCAAGCCAGCACCTGGCTCGACGAAGCCCACATCACCGCCAACAAAAACAGCATCCCCTTCGACACCGGCTCGCCCTTCAAGCCGAGTGGCATCCGCCTCGGCACCCCAGCCGTGACCACCCGCGGCATGAAAGAAGCGGAGATGAAACAGATCGCCCACTGGATCGCCGATGTCTTGGAAAACCCTGAGGACGAAGCCCTCCTAAAGACGGTAGCCACCGAAGTGGTCGCGTTTAACGAACGCTTCCCCCTTCCGTAAGACCAAGCTGTCGGAGGAAACTCTTGACTGCGAGCGGACGGGGCACCGAGGATCTAGCAAAAAAACCAAAAAAGGAGCCACTCCCTGCTTCAAAGCGGCTTTGCTCGCTTTTCCACAGGGGATTTTTCCAAGAATGAGGCATTATAGCTGCTTCATCACCCCAGTAGCTCGGGTCTTTTTTTCGATCCAGAAACCAGCAAAACCTCACGAACCGCAAAATTCGATTGTTCGTGCTCCTTTCCGGGTTTCTCTGCGCAGCCATCGGTTCCAAGGCTGCCACCATGATGTTCACCCCAACGGATGACACCTTCGTCACGGCGGGCGACAGTGACGACAACGGAGCAAATTTTGGCTCAGAGGAGTTTATGGAACTTGGTGCCTTCAGTATCTTCTTCGATGCCGCCATACTGATCCGTTTTGACATCAGCAGCCTTCCCACGGGACAAAACATCACGAATGCCACACTCGACCTGACCGCGCGCCCAGGCGGAACAGAGTATGAAGAGTTCGATACTTTTGAAATCAATTTGATCGGGAGCAATTGGTTCGAAGAAACCGTGACCGCGAACTCCAGCGTTTCCGTCCTCAGTGGGGCTCTCTTCGTGGATTCGGGTCCCAACCCCTCCATCAATCTTACCTCTTTTGTTCAGGACTGGTATTCCGGCGGGACGACCAATTATGGTCTCCTGATAGACAACCAAGGATCGAACAGCTTTGGGGAGTTCGCTAGCAAGGAACATCCCACCGCGCAGGCGCCCACGCTCACGGTGGAGTTTGAGCCGATCCCGGAGCCAGGAGCTCTTGGTCTTTTCGGGCTGGGAATGGGGCTGATTGCGTTTGGCAGGAGACGCCGGTGATCCGAGGGCTGGTTCCTCTGGGTGGGCTTGGCTCCGCTGCGGCTCCCCCTCCCGCCCTTTGCAGGAGCACTTTGGCTGAAGGATGCAGCGAAACGCCAGCGTAAGCTTGGCTCGTGACTCGTTCCTTGTTCCTCTCCCTCGGCCTTTCCCTCTGCTCCTTGGCTGGCCCGGCTGCCAGCGCGGCCGCGCCTCCTCATGTCATCCTGATTATGACCGATGACCAAGGCTATGGTGACTTCGGAGCCCTCGGCAATCCCGTCCTCGACACCCCTCACTTTGATCGTCTGGCCGAGGAAAGCGCCCGTCTCACCAACTTCTACGTCAGCCCCGTCTGCTCTCCCACCCGCGCCAGTCTGCTGACCGGCCGCTATGCCTACCGCACCCGCGTGGTGGATACCTGGCGGGGGCGATCCATGATGGAACCCGATGAGGTCACGGTGGCGGAAGTCCTGGCCGCACAAGGCTACGCCACCGGCATTTTCGGGAAGTGGCACTTGGGCGATAACTTTCCCCTCCGCCCGAGCGAGCAGGGCTTCCAAGAATCCTTCATTCACCGTGGCGGTGGCCTGGGGCAACCTTCCGAGCCCATTGAAAACAACCGCCGCTACACCGACCCCATCCTCTTCCACAACAACACCCAAGTCGAGACCGAGGGCTACTGCACCGATCTCTACTTCGAGGCCAGCTTCGAGTTCATCGAAGAATCCCTCGCCGCCGGGCGACCCTTCTTCGCCTACATCGCGCCCAACGCCCCCCACAGCCCCTACCACGATGTGCCCGAGGCCCTTTACCAAAAGTATGCCAACCGCGACCTCTCCCCCATCCTGGAAGGCCACAGCCAAGACGCGGACACCGTGGCGCGGGTCTTCGCCATGATCGAAAACATCGATGCCAATCTGGGCCGGCTCTTCGAGGTCCTGGAGAGGCACGGCATCGCCCGCGACACCCTCCTCCTCTACCTCAATGACAACGGCCCCAACACACGCCGTTTCGTGGGCCCTTTCCGGGGGAAGAAAGGCGAGGTCCACGAAGGCGGAATCCGCTCGCCGCTCTGGCTCCGCTGGCCGGAGCGCCTGGAAGCGGGGGCCTTCTCAGATCGAATCGCTGCCCACATCGACGTCATGCCCACCATTTTGGAGGCCACCGGGGCTGCCCTTCCGGAGGGCGTCGCTCTCGATGGGCGGAGTCTTCTTCCTCTCCTCACCCAGGCCGAAGTGAGCTGGCCCGACCGGGAACTCATCATCCAAGCCCATCGCGGAGACACGCCCCAGGCGGGACACCACATGATGATTCGCAACCAACGCTGGAAGCTGCTGCGGGCGAGCGGCTTTGCCAACGAGCGTCCCGATCCCGCCATCCCATTTGAACTCTATGACCTTCAGAACGATCCCGGAGAGAGCCAGAATCTCCTCCTGAGCGAGCCGGAAATCGCCAAGGAACTCGAAGCTCGCTACCACGCCTGGTTTGCGGAGGTGTCCTCGACCCGACCGGACAACTACGCGCCCCCCCGCATGCACCTGGGAGCCACCCAGCCCGAGCTGGTCCTGACCTGGCAAAACAGGCGAGGAAACCGGAACGCCTATCACTGGCTGCTGGAGGTCATGGATGCGGGGCGGTATGAAATCGAACTGCGTTGGAAAGAGCCGACCGAGGTCGAGGCGATCCTCTTTCAAGTAGGGACCCAGACCATCGAGCAACCGGCTGCCTCCCAAGTGGAACGAGCGGTCCTGGGGAGCCTCTCGCTCGAGGCAGGGCCGCTCGATCTGGGCATGCAAGCAGCCAAGGGAGACCTCCCCTACTTTGTCATTCTCCGCCGCTTGGGAGACTGAGGTTTTTCGACCCTGCCTCGGCGGGGGGGCCGCTGGCTCGATTGGATCCATTGGCTCCATTGGCTCCATTGGCGGTGTCTTGAGACGAAATAACGCCTGGGATGAATTTTTTCGATGGGAGGGAAGGATTTCTTCTATCGTGGACTCCCTTTCCTCGCTAAGGCTCTCCCCTGCGATCCCCGCGCTCCCATGGAAACCAATCCCTTTCGAGAAGACGTCGTCACCCGCGCCCGCCCCGAGCCCTGCTGCATCGTGATTTTTGGGGCCACCGGGGACCTCACTCACCGCAAGCTCATTCCGGCCTTCTACAACATCGCCGCGGCCGGCGAATTGCCGCCCGGGACCCGCATCATCGGCTTCGCCCGTCGGGACAAACAGAATGAGCAATATCGCGGAGAACTCGAAGAGATGAACCGCCAGGTCTCCCGCACCGGCCACAACGAAGAAGTCTGGGAACACTTCGCCCCGCTCATCGACTACCATCGCTCCGAATTCCAAGACGAAGACGGCTTCCGGCGGCTGAAGGAGCGCCTCGACCAGATCGCGGCCGAGGGCGGCCCGAAAAACCGCCTCTTCTATCTCTCGATCGCGCCCGAGTTCTTCGAAGTGGTCCTCGATCAATTGAAGGAATACGGCCTGAGCGATCCACTGGAGGGCGCGTGGTCGCGCGTCATTGTGGAGAAACCCTTCGGCACCGACCTCCCCTCCGCCCAGCGTTTGAACGCGGCGGTCAACCGGACCTTCGACGAAGCGGACACCTACCGGATCGATCACTACCTCGGCAAAGAAACGGCTCAAAACATCATGGTGGCCCGCTTTGCCAACGCTATCTTCGAGCCGCTCTGGAACAATCGCTTCATCAAGGACGTGCAGATCACCTGCGCGGAAAACCTCGGCATGGAAGGGGGCCGCGGCGGCTACTATGACAAGTCGGGCGCGCTCCGGGACATGGTGCAAAATCACCTGCTCCAGCTCCTCAGCCTGGTGGCCATGGAGCCGCCCACCGATCTGAGCGCGGACGGGGTGCGGGACGCCAAGGTCAATGTCTTGCGCTCGCTGCGTCTCTGGAAAGGGGCCGAAGAAGTAGGCCGCAACGTGGTGCGCGCGCAATACACCAGTGGCTCGGTCGACGGCGTGGAGAAAGTGGGCTATCGCCAAGAGGATCGCGTCCATCCCGAATCGGAGACCGAAAGCTACGTCGCCCTCCGCTGCCTCATCGACAACTGGCGCTGGGCCGGGGTGCCCTTTTACATCCGCATGGGCAAGCAGCTTCCCAAAAAGGCCACCGAGATCTCGATTCACTTCAAGCGCGCCCCCCACGTGCTCTTCAACACGACCGAAGAGCGGGCCCGCCAAAACGTCCTCGTCATCCGGATCCAACCCGACGAAGGCATCTCCCTGCGGATCGTTTCCAAGCTGCCCGGCGTGGAATTGCGCCTGGAGCCCGTCAAGATGGACTTCCAATACCGGACCAGTTTCGGCAAAGCCTCTCCCGAAGCCTATGAGCGGCTCATCATCGATGCCATGGCGGGAGACGCCACCCTCTTCGCCCGCCGGGATGAGGTGGAAAACGCCTGGGCGTTCATCGATGAAATTGAAAAAGCCTGGCACGAATCGCCCACCCCGCCCCCCATGGCGGAGTACCCCGCAGGCTCGTGGGGTCCGAGCGAAGCGGAAAAGCTCTTGGAGCAAGACGACTGCGTTTGGCGTCGCCTCTAACTCACCTACCTCATGTTGGGAAGCGACGTCCAAATCGGCAAAATCGAAAAGGAGCTCCACCAGCTCTGGGAAAGTGATGAGGCCCTCTCCATGGCCTCGCTCATCAACTTCGCCATCTACAGCGAGGCCGAGGGCTCCCTCGAGCGCAATAGCCAAATGGTGGCCGAGCTGACCCGGGACCACGCCGTGCGCGCCATCCTCATCCACTCGGCGACCGCCGCCCCCGAAAACGCGGCCCAAGCCTGGATCACCGCGCACTGCCACCTCGTCGGCGGAAAGAAATCCGTCTGCTCCGAGCAAATCGCCTTCGCCCTCCGAGGCGAAGCGGCCGGCCGCATCCGCAACATCGTCTTCGCCCACCTCGCCTCCGATCTCCCGCTGGTCTTTTGGTGGCAGGGCGAATGGTCTCCCATCTTCGAGCCTCGCTTGGTCTCCAGCATCGATCGCCTGCTCTTCGATAGCGCCACCTGGGCGGATCAGGCAGCGGGCTTCGCTCGCCTAAGGGAAGTGACCGAGGGCGTCAGCAAGGCCCCCATCCTGCAAGACCTCAGCTGGACGCGCGGGCACCAGTGGCGCAAAACGGTCGCGGCTCTCTTCGATGACGAGGACAATCGAGCGCACCTCGCTGAGACCCAGCGCATCGAAGTCACCTGCCGCCCGGACCAGAAAGTGAGTGCCTACACCTTCGCCGCTTGGATCGCCACCCAGCTCGGCTGGGAATACCTCGGCGGCACGGGCTCCGAACTGCGCTTCCAAAGCGCGGAAGCCCAGCCCCGCCCCTCCATCCAGATCCGAACGACCGAAGCCGCCGAGACCTCCGCCCTCTCCCGCCTCCGCTGGGAGGCTGGGTCCCACTGCTTCATCCTGGAGCATCTCCCGAATTCCCCTCACTTGGAAATCCGGACCGAGTGCGGCCGCGACTCCATGCCGACCCTTCTCCCAGCCGACCCGGAAACCGAAATCGACCTCGTGGGCGACCAACTGGCCCGCTCCGGCCAAAACCGCCTCTTCCTCAAAACCCTCCCCCTCGTCCAAACCATCCTCGACAGCCTCCCGCCCGCCGAGCGGGACCGGTAAGAGAGCCGTGGTTCGCCTGGGCTGGAGGAAGGCGCGCGCGCGTGGCCTAGTCGCCCTTGGCTTTCGGGACCTCGCCCGTGGCGCGCATTTTCATGACCCGGCTGAGCAGGTCGAACCAGAATTGCGCTCCGAGGGAGACCGCGATCCCGGTCAGCAAGAGCCCCAGCCCCTTGGTGAACCAGCCCGACAAGGTCTGGGGAAACATGGTGGTGCGGTAGGAACCGGTTTCCAAAAGGAGAGGGCGGCTGACCTGGCTTTCCTCGTAACCGCTCCACTCGCGAATCCACCAGAGCTGAGGCGGCGCGGTCGAAATATCCCAACCGATCGGGAAGCTGCTGATCTGGCCGCGGGACCGTTCCGGGTCCGAGGCAAACTCTCCCTGCTCGATCTCCGCCACCAACTGCTTGCGGATGGCGTCCTCTTTCCACAGATGCTGCACGATGCCGATGGCATCCACGTTCAGCACGATCGCCAAGACCAAGCCGATCACCAAAAGCGTGCTTTTGACATGGCGCTGATACCAGCCGCTGGCCCGGTCCATGGTTTCATCAAAGGCGGTGGCCAAACGTGTCTTGGCTGCTGCCACTTGTTCCTGGCTCGAGCGCACCACGTCGCTCAAGAACTCTTTCAGCGTGGGGTTGGCGATCTTTTCGACCGTGGCGCTCAGCTCCTCGAAGCTGAGCGCTTCGGTCAGCCCGTCTGGGTTCCCCGCCTGGGCGTCCTCCCGCAAGAGATCCAGCACCACTTCGGCGAAGGTCTCGCTGGCGAGGTAGGAGGGCAGCCCTCGGTGGGCCCGGCGGAGGGTCTTGATGCGAGGGTGGGCGTAGACGCGCTTGGTCCATTTCTCATCGAAGAGGAGATTCTTGACGCCTTCGCGCAGGGTCTTGGCGCGCAGCTTGAGCCAGGCCGCCCACCACTCCTGGAGAGCGGAAGCGATGACACTCAAGAGGACAAAGAGGCCGATGAGACAGAGGGCGACTTCGATGATGGGCAGACCGAGCATGGCTTTGGGGGGAGTCTACCTGACGGGGCCCCTGCAAGGGAAGCGAAAAAGCCGCTCCCGTTCCCCCTACCGCCGGCGTCACCAACCCCAATCCAGCGAGGTGGCGCCGCGGCCCGCGACCAAGGTGCGGAGGGAGTCACTCCGGCTATCGATCAAGACCACATCGCCCCGCCGGACCGCCGCCAGGTGGCGACTGTTGTTCCCCCAGGCGGGCGACTCACAACCGCTCGTGCTGGCGAGCAGGCGGGTCTGGCGATCGGCAAAGGAAAAGACCGCGATCCGGCTGACACCGCCCCCAAAGACGGCGAAGGCCAAGCGCCGCCCGTCGGGGGACCAACTGGGATCCGCGCAGAAAGACTTCCCGGTCGGCACCAAGGAGGGCTTTCCCCCGCTGGCCGAAAGAATGTAGAGCTGGGGAGAATGGCCCTCGCTCGCCACGTAGACCAGGCGCTGGCCATCGGGCGCCCAAGCGGGCGAGGCCTCCAAACCATAGGTTCGGGTGAGCTGCTTCAAGCCGCTTCCTCGGGTGTTCGTGAGATAGAGTTCGGGATTGCCGTGCCGGCTGAGCACGAGCGCCAAGCGCTCGCCCGTGGGCGAAAGCGCCGCCCCGGAACTGGTGCCGGGCACTTGCAGGATGGGTCGGCCCGGCCCGCCGGAAAGGGATTGCACATAGACATCCGGCCAACCGCTGCGGTAACTGGTGTAGGCGATGGTGCCGGCGCGGACCGCTGGCGAGACGCAGAGGCTGCCATGTCGGGTCAGCCGCTTCAGGCCCTCTCCCTCGGGACCACAGCGGTAAAGCTCCCGCTGGCGAGCATTGCCCGCGGAGAAGACAATGTCGCCCTGGAGGGCCATCCGATCCCCGGCGATCACGATTTCATGCGGACGGGCCGAGCCGAGGGAGGCGAGAAAGGCACTCAGGCCGAGGAGAGAGAGGAACCGCATGGGGAAGCCAGCCGATTACATTTGGTAAGTGAGCACGATCTCATAAGTCGGCTCGCGGTAGCCCTCGGGAAAGGGCGCGATGCGGTCCACGGGGGCGATGGCTGCCTCCACCGACTGATCCAGCTCTCGGTTTCCCGAAGACAGACTCAGTTCTTTTTCCCGTATGGTGCCATCGGGAGCGATGACCACCTTGACCTGAGTGCGGAGCAAATCCTCCGTTTCGGGAATGGTGGGCGGTTGCTGCCAACCCTCTTTGAACGCGCGCTCGATGACTCGGTCGTAGGCGGTCATGTCCACCCCGTCCCGCTGGCTGCGGTAGGGGCTGGGGGCGGATTCGGCGGCCTGGCTCTGAGCGGCCTCCTCGGAGGTGGGCGACTCGCGGGCCCGTTCTTGCGCCAGGCGGCGAGCCCGTTCCTTGGCCTCTTGCAAGCGCTGCTTTCGCTGGGCCTCCAGTCGCTGCGCCTCTTCGGCTCGCGCGCGCGCGGCTTCCTGGACCCGTCGTAGCCGGGCTTCCTCCAAAAGCTGGGCCTCCTCCTCCCGGCCCGCCTTGGCCAAGGCGATGTCACTCTCTTGATCCCGCTCTGGAATGGCGGGCAAGCGGTCTCCGCTGGGTCGCAGCGCTTGGGCGAATTCGCTCGGGTCCATCCAAGAAATCGATTCCTCCAGGGGCGCGCCGGAAGGCTTGCTTCCAGGCGTGCGCCAGATCGTGAAGAAGGCCCCTAGGAGCCCGGCATGCAGGACGAGCGCCAGCGTGAGATGGAGGAGGAAGGGCCGCTTCTCTTGGCTCATGGCTGGCCCTCCGGTTGCGTCAAGAGAGCGACCTTCGTCACCCCCGCTTCGGCCGCCAAGTCCATGGCAGAGACGAGGGAGGCCACCGTCAAGCTCCGATCGGATTCAATGAGCAGGCCGATTTCCCCCTTGGCCCGGCGAAGTTTGGCCAGGGAGCGCACCAGCTCCTCGGCGGCGAGCGGCTGCGCATCGAGCGCCATCTGGCCATGGAGGTCGATCCGCAGGCGATGGATGCGCGCGGGGTCGATCGCCTCGCGCGAGGCCTGCGTGGTCGGCACTTGCAGTTCCGCGCCCGTGTTCAAAAAGGGCGCGGTGATCATGAAAATGATCAAAAGCACAAAGGCGAGGTCGAGCAGCGGAGTCACGTTCAGCTCCGAGAGTTCCCCCATCTGGGAGCGGCGGCGAGGCATGGTGAGCTATCCGAATTGGGACCGGTTGCTGGTGCGGCGGCGAGCCGGGAGGCTATCGAGATCGAGATCCAAGTCCTCGCTTTCCTCCTCCGCAGGCGGAGGGGCTTTTTCCGGAGAGTTCGCCACCGGAGGGCGCGGCGCGGGCTGGCTGGGCGGCCTTTCGGTCACAGGCGGCGTCCCCGAGGCGGGAAAGGCAGCGGACGCGGTCTTGCTCCGGGGAGGCGGGCTGTCCAGGGGAGCCAGCGGCTGATCGAGCGGCGGCGGGGTGAAGCCGGGCGGCTTGCTCGCCGCGCTGGCCGGGGGTGCCGCGGAGGCCGGGGCGGCGGGCACGGCCGGAGGCGGGCCCGCTGGCGGAGACCACGGACTGCTTCCGCTGGCGACGGGCGGGCTCGCAGCAGGAAGAGGGGGCGGAGGCGGGGGCGGGGCTTGCTCGGGAGAGGCAGCGGCGGGCGGTCCCGGAGGAGGCGCACCGAAGAGGTT
>JBCCJK010000031.1 GCA_039027815.1 Verrucomicrobiota bacterium | reverse complement strand
TTTCTCCAACACTTCGCGCTCTTCCTTGCTCAATTCCAACGGTGCTTTCGGTCGTCCTTTTGCCATACTTGCATACTCGACCATCGGAGAAAAAGTACAAATTATCAATGATACTTTTTTCCCTAACAGGACACTAGCAGCACTCGCGTGGGCCGCCGCAGGAAAAGACGCCAGGGATAGAAGCGTAAAAGCGCCCTTTCAACGAGCGCTACAAGGCCTTCTCCATGATCTCATAGTTTCGCCGGACCACGTCCTTGGCGTCTTCTAGCAGACCAGCGGACATGAGAGCGCTGTCGAGCAGTTGCTCGGCCACGAGCTTGGCCAAGTCCGCGTTCGTTTCCTTCGTCTGTGCGAGCTTCTTGATCAGGGTGTGACGAGGATTGATCTCTAGCTCTACCTTGACCGACTCGCTGAAGTTCTCATCCATAGCCTTCATCATCTGGCGCATTTGGGCGTTCATGCCATCTTCGGGCACGAGGGCCACAATGGGGCTGTCCACGAGGCGCTTGCCGCTGTCGACGCGGGTCACCCGCTCTCCCAACGTGTCTTTTAGGAACTTGCAGAGCTGGTCGACTTCCTTCTTCTCAAGGGCCTCGCCCTCCACGGGCGCCTCCTCCAGCTCGACATTCCCCCGGTCGATGGAGACGAGTTTCTTGCCGTCCACCTCTCCTAGCGAGTTCACGACATATTCATCGATGGGATCGTCAAAGAAGACCACCTCCAAACCGCGTGCCTTGAACGCCTCCAAATACGGGCTGGCTTCGATCTGCTCCCGGCTGGCGCCGACGAGGTAGTAGATTTCTTTCTGCTCTTCCTTGGAGCGATCGCCGTATTCGGCAAAGCTCGTCAGCTCGCCTTTTTCCGTCATGCTGGATTGGAAACGGAGCAGCTTGGAAAGCGCCTCGCGATGGGTGAAGTCATTCGCGATTCCCTCTTTCAGGAAGCGCTGGAACTGCTTGTAGAATTTGGCGTATTTCTCGGCGTCGTCCTTGGCCTCCTTGTCGAGCATTTTGAGGACGCGCTTCGTGATGACCTCGCCCAGCTTTTTCACCAGCGCGCTGTCCTGCATGCTTTCCCGTGAGATATTCAGCGGCAAGTCCGCGCTATCGATGACGCCCTTCACAAAACGGAGCCATTCCGGGAGCAGGCCCTCCGGATTGGGATCGATGAGCACCTTGCGGCTATAAAGCGCCACCCCGGGGTCCATCTGCCCGAAGCCCATGCGCTCCTGGTTTTGGCTTGGCAGGAAGATGAGCGAATTGATGGTGATGGGCGCGTCCGCATTGAAATGGAGACGGTAGAGCGGCTCGTCGAAGGCCTTGGCCTGGAACTTGTAAAAGGCGCCGTATTCCTCTTCGGAAACCTCACCCTTGCTCTTGAGCCAGAGGGCCTCGACCTCGTTGATGCGCGTGCCGTTCAGGAAAATCGGGAAGCCGACAAAGTTGCTGTAGGTCTCGATGAGGTGCTTGATTTTTTCCTCTTTGGCGAACTCGGCATACTCGTCTTTGAGCTCGAGCACCAGACGGCAACCCCGCCGCTGGCCGGGCGCTTCTTCGATTTCGTAGCCGCTCAATCCATCGCTCGTCCAAACGAGATGCTCGCCCTCCTCCCGCCAACTGTGGGTGTAGACTTTCACTTGGTCCGCCACCATGAAAGCGGAGTAGAAGCCCACGCCGAATTGACCGATCATATCCCCGCCGTTGCTTCCCTTGTCCTTGAGCGCTTGGAGGAAGGCTTTGGTGCCAGAGTGGGCGATGGTGCCGAGATTCTCCTGCAGCTCCTCCCGAGTCATGCCGATGCCATGGTCAGCGATCGTGATGGTCTTGGCCGTGTCATCCGTGGTGATATTGATCTCGGTCGAAAGCTTGGGGTCGAAGATTTCCTTCTCGGTCGACTCCACATGCCGGAGTTTCTCCATAGCATCCGAGGCGTTCGAAATGAGTTCCCGGAGGAAAATTTCCCGGTCGGTGTAAAGAGAGTGGATGACGATGTCCAGCAGCTGCTGGACTTCGGCTTGGAAGGTGTGCTTCTCGGTCGTTTCTTGGCTCATGACAAAAAAATAGCGGGCGGGAAACTAGTCATCCTCACCCGCCTGTCAAAAATCTAGCTCCTCCTTCTACACCAGCGTTCTACCAGTTTATCCGGTCGGTTGGTATCAGGATTCAACCCCGACTCCGCTCCAGAAGAATCATCATGAGAAAGGAGAAGAGCAAGGCCATCTCCTGGTCGGGGCTGAGGTCGTCCGCCAGTTTCTCGATCTCGAACTTTCCCTCGAAAAAGGCCGGCTTTTTGGTCAGGCGCATAACGGGAGTCGCTCCCGCCCCGCCGCTCGCCAGGTATTTCGGGTGAAAGAGGACGGCCGAAAGCAGCCCGATGATCGGGAGATCTCCGAGGAGGCCATCGCCCACTTTCGCCCACGGGTTCTCCTCCCGGATGAGGAAGGCGGAATCTCCCTGGGAGACCTCGTAGTGGGCCCGCCAGATTGAGCGCATTCCCTTCCGGCCGACCGACCCAAGCGCCCTTCCATCGGGCAAGGCAAAGGCATACTTGGCCGACCAATCGATGATGCGATCCGCCTCGATCGTGGCCAGGACCTTCTCCTTCGCCTTCGACTGGAAGACCTCGACCTTTTCTTTGAAGCGAAAGAGCTTCTGCCGGACATACAGGATGGGAGTGCCCTCGGCGTCGTGCAGGGTGAGCTGGGGAGCGAAAGCCAGGACTTTGAAGCGCAGATCGAGCGGATACTTCATGCCGAGGACCCCTCTCCGGTTTCCTGGCTCGTGCAATGCGATTTTTTCCGGCCCCCCACCCAAAAAAGGCCCAAAAAAAGGCCGCCGGGAGCGAGCCCGGCGGCCTTAGACACTGGAAAGCGGCCTTACTTGGCCGGGGTATAAATCGGAGCCGGCTGACCTTGGTAAGGATCCGACTTCTTGGCGCAGCTGGCGCCGAAGGTCAGGAGTCCTACGGAAACGGCTGCGAAGACAATAGCTTTGATCAATTTCATAAGAGCGAGCTTGGTTACGTGGTTCAAAAGGTTCCCGGATCGGAACCCCCGACCTAGGACAAAGGTAGCCTAGCCAGAGAACGCGGACTGCCAAGCAAATGTCCTAGCCAATCCTGAGTTGCCTTTTTAGTCGCCTTTCCTAGGATAGCCCGCCGCGCCAGCGGACCCTCTCCCATGAATGCCACCCCGCACATCGCCATCGCCGGAGCCACCGGTGCCGTCGGCGAGGAAATGCTCCAATGCCTGGCCGAGCGGGACTTCCCCCTCCGCAAGTTGACCCTTCTGGCTTCCGCCCGCTCCGCCGGAAAGACCCTCTCTTTCCGGGGAGAATCCATTGAAATCCAAGAGCTTACGAGGAAATCGTTTTCGGAGGTCGACATCGCTCTCTTTAGCGCTGGGGGGGAAATCTCCCGGGAGTTCGCCCCCGCCGCGGCCGAGGCAGGGGCCGTCGTGATCGACAATTCCTCCGCCTTCCGCATGCAAGAGGACGTCCCCCTCGTCATCCCCGAGGTCAATCCAGAGGACGCCCTCCAACACCCTCGTGGTCTCATCGCCAACCCCAACTGCACCACCATCGTGACGCTCATGGCCTTGGCGCCTCTCCACCGGGCTTTCGGGGTCAAGCAAGTCATCGCTTCCAGCTACCAAGCCGTCTCCGGGAGCGGAGCCAAGGGCATCGCGGAGTTGGAATCCCAAATTGTGGCCCTCGCCCAGAACCAAGCCATCGTCCCCTCCGTCTACCCCCGGCAAATTGTTTCCAACGTCATTCCCTTGGTCGAGAGCCTGACGGAGAACGGCTACACCAAAGAGGAAATGAAGATGCAAAACGAAGGGCGGAAGATTCTGCACCATTCTCTCTTTCGAGCTTCCGTCACTTGCGTGCGCGTCCCGGTGCACCGTTCGCACGCCATCTCGGTCACGGCTGATTTCAAACGACCCGTGACCGTCGAGGGCGCGCGGGAGGCCCTTCGGGCAGCCAAGGGCATCGAAGTGGTGGACGATCGCGAAAAGGCTCTTTTCCCCACCCCACTCGACACCACCGGCCGGGACGCCTGTCAGGTCGGTCGCATTCGCAGCGATCTGGTCTTTGAAAACGGCCTCAGCCTCTGGGTCGTGGGCGACCAAGTGCGCAAGGGGGCCGCCCTCAACGCCGTGCAAATCGCCGAACTGCTGCTGCCTGAAGGCTAGCGCCCTTTCTCCTCCCCCGCGCATGTCTGACTTCGATCTTCCCCTCTGGCTGGAGCGGTCCCGCGCCGCCGTGGAAACCGCCCTCACCCAAGCCCTTCCCGAGGCCACGACCGAGCCCCGCACCATCCACGAGGCTATGCGACACAGCGTCTTCGCAGGCGGAAAGCGCCTGCGGCCTCTTTTGACGCTGGCCGCGGCCGAGGCCTGTGGCGGGCGAGCCGAAGACGCCCTGCCGGCCGCTTGCGCCATGGAATGCCTGCACACCTACTCTCTCATTCACGATGACCTGCCCGCCATGGATGACGACGACTTTCGACGAGGGCACCCCACCTGTCACAAGGTGTTTGGAGAGGCCATCGGGATCCTGGCAGGCGATGCCCTGCAAGCCCTCGCCTTCGAGCTGATCGGGCGCAGTCCGGTGGGGGGAGGCTACACCCATGCCGACCTCTTGCGGACCTTCGCCGTGACCGCCGGGAGCCGAAAACTCATCGGCGGCCAGGTGCTCGACCTGCAAGCGGAGGGCCGCGGGAGCGAGGCCACGCTGGAAGAACTGCGTGCCATCCATCTCGGCAAAACCGCAGCCATGATTTCCTGTTCCATGGAATTGGGTGCCATGACGGCAGGCGTGGCCCGCGAGGACCTGGCCGCCATGGCTCGCTTTGGCACCACCGTGGGGCTGGCCTTTCAGGTCATCGACGACATCCTCGATGTGACCCAATCGACCGAGGAACTCGGCAAAACGGCTGGCAAGGACTCGGCCGCCAACAAAGCCACCTACCCCGCCGTCCTCGGACTGGAGAACTCCCAAAACGAAGCGGAAAGACTGACCCGGGAAGCCACCGAAGCGCTGGCTCATTTCGATGGCCGAGCGGCTGCCCTCCGCGCCCTCGCCCATCACCTTCTGCGAAGACGTTCCTAAAAAAAGGCCGGCTTATACCAAGCTGCAGAATTGGCTGGTAGAATAGAGAGAAGGTGGTGCGGGAAAAGGCGCTGAAGCGCGGGGAAGGAAGAGCCGGAGTCTTTCGAGCCAGCCCAGCGTTGCTCCTCGGATACGGTGCCTGCACCGCGCCCTCGTCGCGCCTTGGTCTGGCCCGAAATCCACTCGGCCATTCTACCAGTGAATTCTGGAGGTTGGAATTAGCGGGCCGTCGGCAAGTCGCGAAACTTGACCGATCCATCCTCGATCGAAAGAAATGCGGCCGCCGCCAGGACTGACTCGTCGCTCAGCCCACCGGGCATGACGAACTCCACGCCGTGGTAAGGGCTCTCGGGATCCTGCACCATCACGCCACTGCGCAAGCTCTCCAAAATCCCATCCACGCCCTGGGCCTCGAGACTTTCAAATTCCACACCGGCCGCCCGAGCGGCTGCCACCATGGAGGCGAGACTGCGGGCGTCTTCTTTGGCCCGGCGAAGCCGCAATTCCTGCTTCTCGGCCGGACTCTCTTCCGGCTCGTCTGCCTGCCTGGCTTCGACGGCTTCCCCATCGCTGAGCTCAAGTGCTGCTGGCAGCTCTCCTTCTCTCAAGGTCTCCCGAAGAGCGAGCCGACCCTGCTCCACTTCCAAGAAGCGCACGAGGAGCTCGGTATCAATTTCCCGCAACCAGGGGGCCGCGAAGGTCACCCCGTTAAAGAGGCTGGTGGCGTCACTCACTTTGCGGCCGCGCTCCATAACCGAAACAATGCTCTCGGGATGGCCATCGCCCAGACTCACGAAATCGATGTCCGCTTTCAGGGCCGCGTCCGCGATCCGGACGAGCTTCTCGGCGTCGGCTCTCGCTTCCTGTGTTTCAAAATCCAGCTCGGCCAGGGCGCTCTTGCCGGGGGCCATGGAATGCATCGGCTCCGTTCCGAGCGCTTGGCCATCGCTGCCGCCGTCGGCCAAGAATTTGGAGTAGGCATCATTGGCCCAGACTTCAGCCTGAGCCAGCCAGGGCTGGACTACGCCTTCCTGCCAGCCATACCAGCCAGCGGCGCCCGCTCCCGCCAGAAGCAAACTAAGAGAAGAGACCAGCATCAGGCCTTTGCTCTTTTTCCCAGAAGGTTTTCGGATGGGCGGCAAGGGGGCGGGAGAGGACGGGCGTTCCTGACGCTTGGGCAGGCTTTTGGGAAGCTGGGCACTGGGCAAGGGCGTGGCCTTCTTTTCTGGCTGACTGCCCATCACCGGAGCCACCTTGGACGCCGAGGTTTCCTCCGCCACCGCGGCGAAAAGAGGAGGCCCGGCCGAACCTTCGCTGGCCACCGGAGAGGGCGAGAGAGGGGCGGGGCTGGTAAAAGGAGAGGCGGGGGCGGCCGGAGCAGGGGTGCTGGGCGGCGTGGGGGAAGGGCTGGGAGCGCTGGCGTTTGCGCTCGGAGCGCCAGCACTCTGAGGCAGCACGGAAGCGGCTGTCGGGAGGCCCGGGGCGCTTTTCGACCGATCCAGAATGGGACGCCAATCCTCCTCGGGCAGCTCGCGCAAGCCCTCCAAAATCATTTGGGAATCAATCAGCATGACCCCTTCTTGCTGGGCCAGTTGTCGGGCGGACGGATTGTAATCCAGATTGGCCATGAAGATGGCTTGCGAGATCCCCGCGGACTGGAGCATCGTCAGGAAGGAACGAAGAGACTCGGCGCCCACTTGGGCATTGCGACCACTCTCCCACTGGCAGGCCACTCCGGCCATCTCCTGGGTTTCCTCACTCTTGATGGCAAAGAAACACTTGGGGGGCCAGGTTTTGCCCGAATCCAGCTTTTGGACCTGGTAGCCAGCCGATTGCAGCGATTTCTCACAAAGCTCAAAGAAGGCCCCCGAGTTCAAGCCGCGGAGGAGAGTTAGATCGGGGTCGTTTCCGAGAGTCGGTTCAGGAATGGCCATGGCAGGTCGGGTGCAGATGGAAGAGAAGCTAGCCATAATATTACTGATATTATGGTTTTTAGTCAAATACTTAGTAATTTTGCGGAATTTCTGAGCCGAAAGGCGATTCTGTGACGCAGCTGACGGGTGTTTCCATGAAAAAACCCGCCCACCTGGATAGGCGAGAGCGGGTTTTCTCAGCTTCTTGAAAAAAGGAATTACTTTTCGCCGACCGCGAAGCAGGCGTAGCGCTCGATGGACAAGGTATCGCCAATCTCCTTGCCGACCTTCTGGAGCAGGTCCTGGATGGAGAGGTCGTTGTCCTTGATGAAATGGGTCTCGAGCAGGCAGATTTCCGAGTAGAATTTGCCGATTTTGCCTTCGATGATTTTGTCAATGACCTGAGCGGGCTTGTCCTTCATTTGCTCGCGGTAGACGTCTTTTTCCTTCTCGAGTTCGGTCGCATCCACTTCCTCCCGCTTGAGATAGGGCGGGCGAGAGAAGGCGATGTGGAGGGTGAGATCCTTGAGAAGTTCTTCAAAGACCGGGAGGGTCAAGCTTTCCTCCTTGGTGGCGCAGACCTCGACCAGGACTCCGACCTTGTTGTTGAGGTGAATATACGTCCCGAGACGGGCGGTGCCCTCCACATCGAAGCGGGTCATGCGGGAGACGACCAAGTTCTCACCAATCTCTGCCACCTTAGCCTTCAAGGTCTCCTCGACCGTGCCTTCGCCAAAGGTGCTCGTCTGCGCTAGAAAACCGGCTACCTCGGCCACCGGCTCCGCACCAGCCACGTGCTCGGTGAGCGCTCTCACGAAGGACAAGAAATTCTCGTTCTTGGCCACGAAGTCGGTCTCGCAGTTCACTTCCACCAGCACGCCGGTTTGGCCGTCCTCGGTGATGAGAGTGCTGACGACGCCTTCTTTGACTTCCCGTTCGGCCTTTTTGGCCGCCTTGGCGATGCCCTTCTTGCGGAGGTAGTCGGCGGCTGCCTCCAGGTCGCCATTGGTTTCGAGGAGGGCTGCCTTGCAGTCCATCATGCCGGCATTGGTCTTGTCGCGGAGTTCTTTTACGAGAGATGCGGTGATAGCCATGGGAAATCGAGGTTGAGGAAAAAGGGAGGTCGGGACGAAGCCAGCCTCCAGTCACTTGCTAGGGAGGGGAAGGAGAAAGAGGAGGGTCGCTTAGACTTTGCCGGAGGTGGTGGCGGCGATTGGATCGACCAACTTGTCGAGGATCACGCGGATCGAGCGAATGGCGTCGTCATTGCCGGGCACCGGGTAGTCCACCACCGCCGGGTCGGCATTGCTGTCCACGATGGCCACGATGGGAATGTTCAGTCGCCGAGCCTCCGCCACGGCGATGGTCTCGCGCGCGGAGTCCACCACCACCATGGCATCGGGCTGCTTTTCCATCTCCCGGATGCCGGCCAGATTTCGCAGAAGCTTGGCGCGCTCGCGGGCCAACGAGGCCAACTCTTTCTTGGACATCGATTTGAATTCCGGCGTCTTCTCGATCCCTTCGAGGTAGTTCAAGCGCTTCACGCTGTTGCGGATGGTGGTGAGATTGGTGAGGGTGCCGCCCAGCCACCGGTGATTGACGTAGAATTGCTGGCAGGTCTCGGCCGCTCCTCGGATGGCATCTTGGGCTTGCCGCTTGCAGCCCACGAAGAGGATGCGCTTGCCGTTGGCGGCCAGGTCCGAGAGGAATTTGGACGCCTTGTCGAGACACACGATGGTCTCATTCAAATTGATGAGATGGACTCCGCTGCGAGCTTCCAGAAGATAGGGCTTCATCCTCGGATTCCACTTGCGGCTTTGGTGCCCGTAGTGGACCCCGGCTTCGACGAGTTCGTTCAGTAATTCGGTGCTCATGTAGGTTTTTCAGAGGGCCGCCTTGAAACAGAACGACCAGTGGGTTGGGGGCCCGCCGACATCGGAATCCTCTTGGAAAGACGACCCCCAGGTTGGTTGGAAATGGCGGAAGGGCGGACTCTTAGACCAAGTCCCTTACGGCGCAAGAGGGAATTCAAGCGCATTTGCGGCGCTCATTCGCTCTTCTTGAGGACGGCTTCCCCCGCCCGCCGGATGGCCTCCTCATCCAAGCCTTGGCCGATGAGAACCAAGGTGGGCTCAATGGCCGGTTCAAAGTCGATCGGGTAGCAGTCCACCTGCTTCTCTCCCTCCACTCGTTGGAGAATTTGTGGCTGTTTCGGTGAGTCCGAAAAACGGACCATTCCCTTGACCCGAAGGACCTCGTCCGGCAGCTCTTGCACGAAACGTGTCAGCGCGATTTCGTCGACGGGCGACTTCACCGACAACTCGAGCGATGCGAAGTGGTGATGGCCCGCTTGGTGAGCATGGTGGGAGTGAGAGTGGGAGTGCGAAGAGTGCCCCGAAGAGGACGGCTCGCATCCCGCGCGACCATGGGCCCGCGGAGGAAGGGGCGAGACCTCGGCTGCCAAGGCCTTCAATTCGTCGGCCAAAGTGGCTGCATTGATTCGGGAAGCGACCGCGTTCGTCTGGGCCAGTGACTCCTCGACCTTGGCGCGTCGCTTCTCACAAAGACCTTCCCAGCGAGTTACCTGCAGGTGAGTGGCCGTTCGCACTTGCTCGGCTTCCAGGCCATTGTGCCAGAAGCGTTTTTGCCAGCGGCTGGCGTCGACCAGGCCCACTTGCAGCGGCAGGGTGAAGCGCTCCGTCCGGCGATCGAGCGTCAAAATTTCGATGAGTTCCGGGGTATCCGTGGTGCCATTGGCCTCGATCAAAAGAACAGCCCGTTCCGCTTCGGGCACCGCCGCCACGGCCTCCAAAAGTTCCTCCTTGGAGCCGCAGCAGACACAGCTCCCGCTGATGGGCTGGATTTCCTCCACCAGGCCAGCGAGCGAGGCCGCGTCCACCTCCGCATTTTGGTAGTCATTGAGAATGACATGGGGCTCGACCCCGCGCTCCCGCAAGAGCGGCAAGATGGCTCGCAAGAGAGTGGTTTTTCCCGAGCCGAGAAAGCCCGTCAAGAGCACGAGAGGTGTCATGCCCACTCCCTCCCCAGCCGCCTGAGATACTCAAACGGGTAAATGCCGGTATCGTGACCATCGCTAAAGAAAAACAGCAAGGCATAGCCCCCCACGATCTCCCAGCGCTTGACCTTGACCCCGGGGAAATCCGTCTGGGCCGAGCCGCCGATGCGATTTCCCAAAAGGTCACGCTCCCCCTTCATCTCGGCACTGGGCGAGGCCGCCCGCAGCTTCTCCATCGGCAAATAGGTTTCCTCTCCATCGCTCCAGCGAATGGCCATCTCCTGGCCGACGGCTTGAATGTCTTCGGGCTTCATGGGGCTTGCAGCCACTGAGCGGCCTGCTTCGCGAAATACGTTAGAATAAAATCAGCCCCCGCCCGCTTGATCCCCAAAAGCGACTCTAGAACGGCCGCCTTCTCATCCAGCCATCCGCCGGCCGAGGCCGACTTCAGCATGAGATACTCGCCACTCACTTGGTAGGCTGCAATCGGGAGCGAGCTGCGTTCTCGCAGCGCGGCAATGACATCCAGGTAACTTCCGGCCGGTTTCACCATCAGCAGATCCGCCCCCTCCTCTTCATCCAACTCCGCCTCCCGCAAGGCCTCCCGCACATTGGCCGGGTCCATCTGGTAGGTCTTCTTGTCGCCCGCCTTGGGAGCGCTCTCGAGGGCCCCTCGGAAAGGCCCGTAGAAGGCGGAAGCATACTTCGCGGTGTAAGCCAAAATCGAAACCTGCTCAAAGCCTTCTGCATCCAACTCCGCCCGGATCTCTCCCACCCGTCCGTCCATCATATCACTCGGCGCCACCACGTCCGCCCCAGCCCGGGCCTGGGTCAAGGCCTGGGCGCAAAGCGCCTCGACCGTTTCATCATTCTGAATCTCAATCCGCCCTCCTGCGCGCGCCACCAAGCCGTCGTGGCCATCGGCATTGTAGGGATCGAGCGCCACGTCCGTCATGACGGTCAAGTCCGGGAACCGCTCTTTGATCTGGGTGATGGCGCGCGGCACCAAGCCTTTCTCGTTCCAGGCTTCCTCCGCCCCGGGTGTCTTGAATTCCTCGGCGATCGCTGGGAAAAGAATGACCGCCGGAATCCCCAGAGCCACCGCGGACTCCAACTCCTCCAGGAGTCCCGGGACACTCCAGCGCGTCTGGCCCGGCATGGAAGCGATGGCCCGGTCTTCCCGCCCATCGTGCAAGAAAACCGGCCAGACCAAATCCCCCGCCGAGAGACGGGTCTCGCCGACCAACGAGCGGATGGAAGCCGACTTCCGATTCCGGCGAGGGCGAATGGGTAGGTCCATCTTGCCCTATCTTACGGGCGGGCCGGGGGCGCAAGGTGGGAGGAAGTCAAAACTTCCGCAAAAGCCAGAGAAACAGGACCGCCCCGGCGCAGGCTGCCACCAATTCTCCGATCAGATTGGTGGGGCCCAGTCCCAAGAGTCGGAAGAGAAAGCCACCCAAGACCGCTCCGATCATTCCGAGGACGAGAGACTTGAGAAGGCCCAAGCGCTTTCCGCGCATGACTTTCGAGGCCACCATCCCGGCGACCAAGCCCACCAGAAGAAACCAAAAAAATTCCATCACCATGAACTCATCCTTGATCTGATCTTGCCGGATTCAAGGACTGGCTTTCCTTCGCCACCAGTTCAAAGCCGTCCCGCGTGTCCTTGATGATCCAACCCTGGGCCGTCACTTGTTCTCGCAGGGCATCCGCTACCCCCCAATCCTTGGCTTGCTTGGCTTCCCAGCGCTTTTGGGCCAAATCCCGGACCTCCGCGGGCGCTTCCGCCTCGGCCTTTTCAGGGAAGGCCAGTCCGAGGGCTCGCAGAATTCGCCAGAGTCCGCGCCACTGGACTTCCGCATCCTCGGCCGCCAAAGCCTGCTTCGCTCCCCCGAACACTTTGCCCAGGGCCAAAGGCGCATTGAGATCGTCCAGCAACCCTTCCCAGGCCGGCTGGAAAACGCCTCCGTGCCGGAGGCCGATCCCCTCCGCCAGGCTGGGAGGGGTCCCGGGACCCACTCTCTCGGCCAGTTCTCGTTCCAGCGCTTCCAAGCGATGGAGAGAGCTTCGGGCTGCTTCCAGGGACTCGAAAGTGAAGTTGAGCGGTCGACGATAGTAGCCGCTGGCCAGCACGTAGCGGACGAGTTCCGGCGGAAACCCTTCCTTGGCCAGATCCTCCACCGTGTAGAGATTCCCCAAGCTCTTGCTCATCTTCCCGCCGTCCACCAGGAGGTGGGTCACGTGATGCCAGTGATGGGCAAAGGCCCCGCCGTTGGCACAGCAACTCTGGGCGATTTCATTCTCGTGGTGCGGGAAAACGAGGTCGATGCCGCCGGAATGGAGGTCGAATTCCTCGCCAAAATATTCCTCGCACATGGCACTGCACTCCAGATGCCAGCCGGGGCGGCCTTCCCCCCACGGGCTGGACCAAAAGTTTTCCCCATCCTCAGGCTTGCGAGCTTTCCAGAGGGCGAAGTCAGCTAAAGCGTCTTTTTCATACTCGTCCGAGTCGGTGGCCGTGGCTCCCAGACGGAGCTCCCGCTGGTCGAGCCGGGAAAGGCCACCGTAGCCGGGAAAGCTCCCCACTCGGAAGTAGACCGATCCATCCGCGCCTTGGTAGGCATGCCCCTTGGCCACCAAGCGCTCAATCATGGCGATCTGCTGTGGCAGATGAGCCACCGCGCTCGGCTCCTCGTGCGGAGGGAGGAGACCAAGGGCCTGGCTGTCGGCGCGAAATCGCTCCAGCCAGTGCGCCGTGAACTCACCCAGCGGTTGGCCGGCTCGTTGGGAATCGCGAATGGTTTTGTCATCCACGTCGGTGATGTTGCGCACATGCTGGGTCGGGGTGCCGGAAAGCTCGAGCACTCGACGAAGCACATCCTGGACGACGAACGTCCGGAAATTGCCGATGTGGGCCGGCCCATAGACCGTGGGACCGCAGCAGTAGAAGCGAAAGGTCTCAGCGATCGGCTTCAGTTCCCGCAGCGCTCGCGAGCGGGTGTCATAGAGGCGCAGCGGCATGGGCTCCCCATGCGTTGGCTGGCAAGGGATTGCAATGGCCTTTTCCCTTGCCCGTCTCGGGATCGCGGGGAATCCTTTGCCTTTCCGAAACAAATCGCCCGAAATCGCCCGCGCGACCCGCCCCCTTCTGCGTTCATGGAGTTCGATTGGAATCAATTCACCGAGAAAGACTTGCCCACCAAAGAGGTCGAAGAATCCTTCGAAGATCCCTTTTCTCTCAAGTTTCTCCCGGATAGCGACTACGGCCAAAAAGAAGCCCGCTATTTCAACCTCGGCAAGAGCCTCGAAAACCGCGCCATCTTTAGCCTCTTCTGGACCAATGGAAAACGCTACCGGGTGCTGGTGGCCAGGGAGATGACCCCGGACGAACTCGCCTTCTACCAACGCAAAAACGCCGAATCTCTCCTCTGATGTCGACCGAACTTCACACCATCGCCCAGTGGGACGAAGTGCCCACCTTTGAGAACGAAGAAGCCGAAGTCACCTTCTGGGAAGGGCATGGCCTGGACTCACGGCTCATGAACGCCGCCCTCCACAAAGCGGACAATCGGGAGTCCACCACCATCACCCTCCGCTTCGATCCGCGGCTCCTGGCCCGCATCAAGCGGATCGCCCGCTCCCGCTTCCTCAATTACCAGAGCATGATGAAGCAGTGGTTGAGCGAGCGCCTGGAAGACGAAGCCAACAAGTTCGGAAATTGACTCCCCGCCTTCGCCTTCTCGGTCTGCTTCTGACGACCCGCTTATGGGTCGGTGCCCTCCTGGCCTGGGCCGTCCTTCTTTACCTCCTGTCCTCCGCCCCGCTCCCTCAAACAGAGGGACCGGAGCTCCCCTTCTCCGACAAAATCGCCCACTTTCTCTACTTCGCCGGAGGGGGGACGGGCTTGCTCTTGGCGCTGGCGGCCGGGGGCTATCCGGTGAGCCGGTCCCGGGCTCTCTTTCTCTGCGCGCTTCTGGGAGCCGCGGTGGGGTGGCTCGATGAATGGCACCAAAGCTTCACCCCGGGACGAAGTGGCCAGGATGTAGGCGACTGGGTGGCCGACGTCTTGGGCGCCTTGGCCGGGGGATTTTTGGGCCGCTTCCTCTGGCCGCTTTTTCAGCGGGTGGTTCAGCGTGCCGCTTGATTTCCGCTCCCTTTCGCAGTTGGAAGACTGGTGACTGAAGACGAAGCGCAAGCCCGCATCCAGCAGCTCTCTCAGGAGCTGGAGCACCACAACCGTCTCTACTACCAGCAGGCCGCGGAGGAAATCACTGACAGTCAATACGACCAACTTTTCCGCGAACTCGAAGGTCTGGAGAAAGACTTTCCCGGGCTGGCCAGCCCGAACTCCCCCACCCAACGAGTCGGCGGAGCGCCCCTCGAGGGGTTTGACTCCATCGCTCACCTGCTCCCGATGCTAAGCATCGACGACGTCTTCGAGCTCGATGCCGAGGAACAGCAAGCTCGCGGGGCCGACTGCGCCGAGCAGGAGCTAGTCGAGTTCTACCGGCGCTTGCAGAAAAATCTCCAAGAGGAAAAAGTCGGCGTCTCCATCGAGCCCAAGATCGACGGCGTGGCCGTCTCCCTCGTCTACCGCCAAGGCCAGCTCGCCTACGCCGCCACGCGAGGAGACGGCAGCACCGGGGATCTCATTACGGAAAACGTGCGGACCATTCGCAGCATTCCCCTCGTGCTCTCCGCGGAGAAGCTGCCCGAACTCCTCGAGATTCGTGGCGAAATCTTCATGCCCTCGACTGGCTTTCTCGAGATGAATGCCCGGCGAGAAGAAAAAGGAGAGCCGCTTTTCAAGAATCCGCGCAATGCCACCGCTGGCACCCTCAAGCAGCTCGACCCCCGCATGGTGGCCACTCGCCCGCTCCAATTTTTAGCTCACGGACTGGGTGCCTACCAAGGCCCTGACCTGGCCACCGAAGAGGACTTCTTCTCCCTGCTGGATTCTCTCGCCATCCCCCGCAATCAGCCCGTCTTCCTGGCGGAAACCCTCGAAAGCCTTCTGACCTGCGTGCGCCAGCTCGATGCCTTTCGTCATGACCTCGATTACGGGACCGATGGGGCGGTCGTGAAGCTTCTCGATCGCCAGCGTCGCGAAGAACTCGGCTCCACCTCACGTGCCCCCCGCTGGGCCGCCGCCTACAAGTTCAAGCCGGAGCAAAAAGAAACGAAATTGAACCAAATCCTCATCCAGGTAGGTCGGACCGGAAAGCTGACCCCAGTGGCAGATCTGGAACCGGTTCTCGTCTCGGGCACGACCGTCTCGCGGGCCACGCTCCACAATGAGTCGTTCATCCAATCTCTCCCCTCAGATGGAGGGGAAAGGGGCCTGCGGATTGGCGATACCGTGCTCCTCCACAAATCCGGCGAAATCATTCCGGAAGTCCTCAAATGGATCGGCCAACAGCGGCCAGCGGAAAGCCGGCCCTTTGATTTAGCGGCCCACGTCGGGCACCGCTGCCCCGAATGCCACGGCCCGATCGAGCGGGAGGAGAACCACGTGAAGCGGGATGGGCTCGACCACACCATCGTCATTCACCGTTGCACCAGTTTCACCTGCCCGGCCCAGGCCGTCAGTCGCATCCGCCAGTTTGCTTCCCGCAAAGCGCTCGATATCGAAGGCATCGGCGAGTCGGTCGCGGAAAAACTAGTCGAAAGCGGTCTCACCAAGTCCCCTCTCGACCTCTTTCACTTGACCGAAGAAGACTTGGCCAACCTCGAACTGGAACCGGCCCGTCTCCAAGGAGGCAAGCAGTCCAAGCCGCGTCGTTTAGGCGAGAAAAAAGCCCAGCTCATTCGCCGCAGCCTGCAACGAGCCATCGATGAGCTACCGCTCCACCGCTGGCTCTTCGCCATGGGCATCCACCAAGTCGGCGAAGCCACCGCCAAGGAACTGGCCCGGCTGCACCCCTCCCTCGAAGCCATCGCCGAAAGCCTTACCCTCCGAACCCTCGTCGAAATCGCCGACCTCGAGGAGGAGCGCAAACTCATCTCGCCCCGCAACAAAGAGCGCCCCCCCCGAGACGAGCCAGAAAAGGAAAGTCGCAAACAGCAACACGACTCCCTCAAAAACGAAATCGAAATCCGGACAGCCCGCATCGAACCTTTCCACATCCAGCCCGAATTGGGACCGGTCGCGGCTGGCAGCGTGCTCGACTTCTTTGCTTCCGAACCCGGCCAAGCAGTTCGGCAAACTCTGGCCGAGCTCGGGATCACCCCGCCTTCCGAAAACTTCGCCCCCACCCCCCCTTCCACGGCCGCTTCACCCTCCTCTCCCCTGGCCGGGAAGACCTTCGTCCTGACGGGCGCGCTCTCCCAAAGCCGCGAAGTCTTCGTGTCTCGCATCGAGGCCGCGGGGGGCAAGGTCACCGGCAGCGTCAGCAAAAACACCGACTACTTGCTGGCCGGAGAAGGAGGGGGCTCCAAACGAGACAAAGCCGCCAAACTGGGCGTCGAAGTCATTGAAGAGAACCAATTCATCCAGTGGGAACAAGCCTAGGCCACCCCCCCACCAGCTCATTTTCCCTCAGCAAGGCTTTGACCTGTTCTCTAACTCACCCCACCATCCCTCTTGAGCCACTCCACGACGTCTCTTCCTTATGAAATTGATGAAATCTACCCTTCTTTTCCTCTTCGCCCTCACCCTCCCGCAGGCCCTCCACGCAGAAGACCTCGAGAAAAAGCTCGTTGGCTACTGGGGCCTCGATGGCGACTTCTTTCTGGAAATGATCAAGGAGCAAGCCGCCGAAGCGCTCGCGGCCGGCCAAGTGACCGAGGAGCAACTCGCGCAGCAGATCGCTCCCATGCTCAATCAAATCGTCATGCAGTTCGCTGAAGACGGAACCGGAGGGGCTTACACCCCGGACGGCTTCGATGGGGGCGACTACTCGGTCAAGGCCTCGCGGCCCGAGTTGAAGGAGCTCGACATCCTCATGGAGAGCCAAGCAGACGGACCGGAAGAAGCCACCGTCACCTTCCTCGCCGATGACAAAATCCTTCTCCAGCCCCGCGAGGAGAACCCCGCCATTCCCGCCATGCAGCTGCTCCGGCTCTCGCAAGAAGAAGCCGAGAAACGCCTCCAAGCCCTGGGCGCGCTCGAAGAAGTGGCTCCCTGAGGCCAAGCTGCCGTAACCCCTGGCAGAACGGCAGCCTGCCTTGGAGAAGGCAGCCTCATAGTTCCTTGGTTCCAGGGACTCCCTCCTCTTCGGCCGGAGGCGTGGGCGGGGTCACGGTTTCCAAGTGGACCGGTTGGGCTCCGGCACCTGGGGCGCTGACTGGGAAGCGAGTCAGCCCGGTCCAGAGACCCACCACCACCGCCAGATAGAGCAAAGCCAGGGCGTAGACCACCCGGCGTCGACCCAGGCTGTCCAGAAAGGTTCCAACGCGCTCCCAAAGCAGCCCGCGAGCACTTCGCTGCAAGAGATCTTCTCGCTGTCGCAGCTGGACCCTCGTCAGCACCTCCTCGGCATAGCCCTCAGGCGGCTGCTCCTGGGCTTTGAGACGGAGAAGCTTCGTCAGGGACTCGTCTGGTGTCGGATGGTTCAATGGGAAGAGCTTGGCAGGCCCAGGGCCCAGGTCAATGGGGGAGAAAGTCGCTCAAGGAGATTTGCAATTGCTGGCGGGCGTAGAACAGGCGGGATCGCACCGTGCCCGAAGAAACGCCGAGCACGCGACTGATGTCGGCCTGCGGCATGCCTTGGATATCGTGCAGGGTGACGACTGCTCTGTGATCATGAGACAATCGTTGGAGAGCCTCGTTCAATGTTTCCTGAAGAGCCCGCAAATCGAAAGCGCGCTCCGGATCGGCCGCTCTGCTGGCTTCCAAAAACTCGGGACTCTCCCCCACCGCCGGGTTCATGTCTGCGAGCGACCACTCCTGGCGTCGCTTGCGCTTTTTGAGGTGATTGAGGGTCATATTGAGCGCGATGCTGTGAATCCAGGTCGAAAAGCGGGCCTGTCCTCGAAAGCGCCGGAGTGCCCGGTAGGCCTTGGCAAACACCTCCTGCAAGAGGTCATCCGCGTCCTCTCGATGAGAAGTCATATGATAAATCAGGCCGTAGAGCCGAGCGGTGTGCTTGAGGACCAATTCATCAAAGGCGGTGGTGTCTCCGCCTTGCGCCCGGCGCACCAGCTCCCCGTCCTCATCTGTCCCCCGACTCGCCATCAATTCTCTCTCACCAGCGAGACGGAGACGTAGCTCGCGTCCGGTAGAATGTATTTTCGGAGTTCCACCTCCACCCGCCGGAGTGAAAACTCCGCCCAGAGACCCTCCACCAGATCCTCCGCCAAGGTCTCGATCAGTTTGCGCTCTCTCTGAGCGGCCAGGGCCTTGAGACGCTGCGCTACGACATAGTAATCCAACGAACGCTCCATCTCATCGCCCAGTCCTTCGAGGCCACCGCGGGGGAAGAGATTCACCGAGGCGCGCACCACCTGCTGGGTGGCCCGCTCCTCCTCGGGCACCCCGATGTAAGTTGGCAACTCCAGTTCGTGAATGCGAATACAGCCTGCGGTCATCTTGGCACTTCCCTGCCTTCTGACCGCCTTCGCAAGAACTCGTTCAATCTTTTGCGAGAAAGTCCTGGCCGGCTTGTTCAGTCCACCAAGCGAGGACCCCATCCAAGTTGGCGAAGAGGTGGTCCGGCTTGGCCTCCCGCAGCATGGCCTCCGAGTTGTAGCCGGTCAGCACGGCGATCGAGCGCACCCCCGCATGACGGGCCGTCTCCACATCGTGCTGCATGTCCCCGATGAAAGCGGTTTCCTGGGGATCGAGGTCGTGGTCCTCCAAAAGGTGAAGAATGCGCTCCCGCTTGTCCCGGACGCTTCCATAGACCTTCTCAAAAAACGCAGCCAGGCCCAGCGCCCAGACTTGCTCGTCGAGATGTTCTTGGTGAGCGCTACTAAGAATGAAGAGCCGCCGGCCCCGGAGGCGACAGGCCTCCAAAAAACCGAGCGTCTGCGGCAGGATGGTGACGGGCTGGTCCGAGGCTCGGAAGTGATCCTGGAAAATCGGTTCCAGCTCCTCCATGGGAACCCCTGGGAGGATCTCCTGATAGAAGCGGGCGAAGGGCAGTTGAAAGCGGGCCTTGAACTGCTCGCGATTGAGTTCCGCTTGGCCGAAATGGCGGAGAACTCCATTGGTGGCCTCGATCACCGGGGGGAGGTCGTCAGCCAAGGTGCCCGACCAATCGAGAAGCAGATTGCGGAACATGACGCTAGCCAAGAGTGAACCGCACTTGCTGGAGACGATCGGCCCCCAAACGAGCCCGGAGTTTCTCCTCGATCTCCAACCTCAGGAGGTGCTCCAGCGTATGCCTCACGGCTGGTTGCAAAACGCGGATCCGGAGCGTCCCACGGCGAAAGCTGGCCGGCGAACTGTGCTGGGCCAGGAAAGGCCCCACCACCTCGCGCCAAATCTGAGAGACTTCCTCCCCATCCACCCTCTCCTCCAGGCCGAGAGAACGGAACACACCCGGCAAGGTTTGGGAGAGCGGTCTGGCCGTTTCCCGGCCGGGATCCGAAGGCAAGCTCCCGCGCCATTCCAAAAGCGCTCGTTGCCTCAGAGTGAGAGGTCGCCGCTCCCTCATGCCACCCCGCCATCGTCTCCGATGGCCTCCACCGGGCATCCCTCCATGGCCTCGATGCAGAGCGCTTTCTCTTCCTCGGATTGCGGCTGCTTGTGGACGAAGGAATGCCCCTCATCGTCCTCCCGCCCGAAGTTCTCGGGCGCGGTTTCGCGGCAAAGATCACAGTCGATGCACTGGTCATCGACATAAAAATCCCCGTCGATGTTGATCTCGTAACGATTTTCGACCTCGGCCATATCCTCCAGAAACGATTGAGCGAAAGGGTAGGTTTCCCGGCCACGGTTTCAAGGGATTCTTCCTCTCCTCGTCGGCTCGGGATTGCTTGAACTTTGGCTTGGCTTTTCCTGGGCCTGCGGCAGAGAGTGGCGGCCCCTTTTTTCGTCATCACCCATGAGCGATTCGAACGCACCGGACCCCAAAAAAACCGCGGAGGACGCGAGCGAGAAGCCAGCGCTCGAGAGAGCCGAGGCCGCCCCCAGCCCGGTCGAGAAAAAGCCTCTCGAAGAGATCGACGAGGAGGAACTGGAACCCTTGGGCGAAGTCAAAATTCCACCGAGCGAACTCACCCCGCAGCCCCGCGGAGTCGAAAAGAAAGCCCCCGTGGCCTTGCCCAAAAAAAAGGCCCCGCCCGAACCAGTGGTCTTCTCACAGGGCGCTCGCACTAGAGAGTTGGAGGACCTGGACGACGACTCCACCAAAAATACCCTCAAGCCTCAACCTCGGACCGACCCTTCACCAACCCGTCCGGCCCCGCCCCGAGAGACTCCCGCCAAAGAGTCCGCCAAGCCGCCCTCGGCCGAGACCAGCCCCCAGACCAGCACCAAGGAATCGCCTGCGACGGAGCCCGGCTCGTCTCAAGCCCAAGCCAGGTCGGAAACCGAGCCAGAAAGGGCCGCCGCCGCCGAAAAGCGCCCTTTTTGGAAACGACTTTCGACCGCCGAGCTCGTCTCCAGCATCGTGGTCTTCGTGGTGCTCATCGCGGGAGGACTCTGGGCCATCAACACCATGTTGGGACAGCTTCATATCCAGGAGGACTCGTCCCTGGACGCCCCGCTCAAGTTGCCCCTCACCGGAGAAGTCTTCCAGCTGGCCGACGTCCAGACCTACTGGAAAAAGCCTCTACCCGGAGAGGACCTCGGCGTGCGTCCGGGGATGGAGCTGGTCCCGGTGGTCCAATTCAAGCTGGCCCCGGGCAGCCGAGCGACGGGCGAATTGCGCGTCTTCTTCCATGGCCCCAGTCGCGGACTCGAGCGAGGTCGTCAGATTGGCGACACCGTCCGATTGGTCGTCCAAAATGGCGAATTCGCCAACGGGAATGGCCGAGCCGTCTGCACCCTTGGCTTCGAGCGGGCCGGAGAATTTCTGGGCTACGAACAAGGTCTCCAGGACCCCTGGAGCCTGCGCGTCCTCGAAAGCCGCGAGATTGGGGGCAATGCCGAAAGCTTTCGAGAACTCTTTGTCACCCGCATCTCAGGGCGGAAAAAGCCCGATTGACCCTTCATGGACTCCTCCACCGAATCCTCCCTTCCGAACCAAGACCAAGAGACCCTAACCGTTCTCCGGCCCCAGGAGGGCTGGCATGTCCTCCATCTCTTCTACCAGATCGATCGCTCCCACTGGAGCCTCATGAGCGAGGAAGAACGCCGGGAGGCCAAGACGGACTTCAGTCGCTTGGTCCAGGAAATCCGAGCGACCGCCGAGACGCAACTTCTCACCTTCAGCATGGTCTCGCCCAAAGCGGACCTCGGCCTCATGTTGCTGACACCTGATTTGCACAAACTGAACGAATTCGAAAAACAACTCTCCATCTCCTTCGGCGCGGAGACCTTGCAAGCCGCCTACAGCTACCTCTCGCTCACCGAATCGAGCGAATACACCACCAGCCGGGAAGACTACACCGCCTCTCTATCCGCCGAACGGGGTCTCGCAGCAGGCTCTCCCGAACTGGAAGAAGCCCTCCAGGACTTTGACCAACGCATGAAAAAATATGGTCAGGATCGCCTCTACCCCCATCTCCCCGATTGGCCGGTCTTCTGTTTTTACAACATGTTCAAGCGCCGCTCGGCCGAAGACAACTGGTATGCCCTCGACTTCGCGACCCGGAAGGCTCTTATGAAAGGGCATGCCGCAGTCGGGCGGCGCTGGGCAGGGAAGATCCGGCAGCTTATCACCGGCTCCACCGGACTCGATGAAGCGGAGTGGGGCGTGACGCTCTTTGCCAAAGACAGCTTCGATGTGAAGGCCATCGTCTACGAAATGCGCTTTGATGAAGTCAGCGCCCGCTACGCCGAGTTCGGTGACTTCTACATAGGGATCCAACTGCCGCTCGACCAGCTCTTCCGCCGACTTGCCTTGTAAGCTTCGGAGCCTACTTTGGCCTTTCTGCCGCCTGAGCGGCCCTCTCGCAGGACACCCACCGCACCCATGGGCTCTCTCTCAAACCAGCCTCTCTCCCTTGGCGACCGGACCTTTCAGTCCCGCTTGCTGGTGGGCACCGGAAAATTCTCCTCCCAGGAAACGATGGCAGCCGCCTTGGCGGCCTCCGGCACGCAGTTGGTGACCGTGGCCCTCCGCCGCGCCGACCTCAGCGGCAAGGGCGATCCCTACGCCAACATCCTCGACTTCATCGATCCGGAAAAGTATCTCCTCCTGCCCAACACCAGCGGCGCCATGAATGCGGAAGAAGCCGTGCGCCTAGCCCGCCTGGCCCATGTGGCGGGCATGCCGAAATGGGTCAAACTGGAGATTCACCCCGACCCTACCTACCTCCTGCCCGATCCCATCGAGACCTTGCAGGCCGCGGAAACGCTCGTGAAAGAAGGCTTCACCGTGCTGCCTTATATCAATGCCGATCCCGTCCTCGCCAAACGGTTGCAAGACGTGGGCACCGCTGCCGTCATGCCCCTGGGAGCCCCCATCGGCACGAACCGCGGGCTCGAGACCCGCGGTCAGATTGAAATCATCCTCGATCAAGCCACCGTCCCCGTCATCGTGGACGCGGGCCTCGGCCTGCCCAGCCATGCCTCGGCTGCCCTCGAAATGGGGGCCGACGCCGTCCTCATCAACACCGCCATCGCGGTGGCCGACGACCCGGTGCGCATTGCCTCCGCCTTCCGCCTGGCCGTGGAGGCCGGTCGGGCCGCTTACGAATGTGGCATCCCCGAAACCGGAGTCCGCGCTTCCGCCACCAGCCCTCTCACCGGATTTTTGAACTGAAGCTCGGGGCCGAGCCGCCGCCTTCGCAGAGCCATGACTCTTCTCCTCCGCAAGATTCTCGCGCTCAACTGGTTGCTCGTCCTGGTGGCGGTCGGACTGGCGGTCTTTGGCGTGGTGGCCATCTACAGCGCGGGAAACAACCCCGCCTGGGAAAACACCCCCGCCGCCATCGCAGAAGCTTGGAAAAAACAGCGGATCTGGATCGGGGTGGGGCTCGTCGTCTTCTTCACCACCGCCCTGATCGACTACCGCTGGCTGAAGTGGGTTGGGATTCCTATGTATCTCGCCTCCGTCATCTTGCTGGTCGTGGTGGCACTCCAAGGCGAGGAAATCGGCGGCAGCAAAGCGTGGCTCTCGATCGCGGGCTTCAGTTTTCAGCCCTCCCAACTGGCCATCGCTTCCGGCATCATCCTTCTCAGTATGATCATGGCCTTCCTGCCGGGGCTTCATAAATGGCTGGTCCATCCCTTCATCCGACTACTGGTGGCGGGCGCCTTTGCCTTCTTGCCTTTCGCCTTGGTTCTGGTGGGAGGAGGCGATGTCGGTTCGGCCGCCGTCTGGATTCCCACCACCGCCGCCATCCTCTTGGTGGGCAACTGTCCTTTCCGCTATCTCATCGCGATCGGGCTCCTGGCCGCCATGATCCTGCCCTGGTTCTATTACTTCGGCCTGAGTGATACCCGCAAAGCGCGCATCGAAGACTGGATCGCCCTCCGCAAAGGGGAAGAAGTCGATACCCAGGGAACCGCCTACGCCCCCTACAACGTCGTCCGCGCCATCGGCTCGGCCGGCTGGGAAGGAAAAGGCTTTCTCTCCACCCACTCCATCCACGCCCTCGGCCTGATTCCCAAGGACACCGCCATCAATGACTTCGTCTTCGCCGTCATCGCCGAGGAATTCGGCTTCACCGGAGGCTCGCTTCTCATTCTTGCGCTCGTCTTCCTCGTCCTGCTCTGCCTCTACGTGGCCTTTTACAGCGGGGATGAATTCGGGCGCTTGTTGGTGGCAGGGGTCGTCGCCCTCCTCTTCATGCACGTTTACCAGAACATCGGCATGTGTCTGCTCCAGGTTCCCATCACGGGCATCCCGCTGCCGCTCGTGAGCTACGGAGGGACCTTCGCGGTCGTCATCTTCTTCCTCCTGGGAGTGGTCCAGAGTGTCTGGATTCATCGCGGGGGCGGCTTCGAAGCGGAAGAGGAAATCGAAATCGCCCCGCCCCAGCAGTACGTCGCGCCCGGGCACATCAACTACGGGCTGTGATCCCAAGCGACCGGATCTCATACCAAGCTGGAGAATTGGCTGGTAGAATGGCCGAGTGGATTTCGGGCCAGACCAAGGCGCGACGAGGGCGCGGTGCAGGCACCGTAACCGAGGAGCAACGCAGGGCTGGCTCGAAAGACTCCGGCTCTCCCTTCCCCGCGCTTCAGCGCCTTTTCCCCACAACACCTTCCCTCCATTCTTCCAGTGAATTCTGGAGGTTGGTATCAGTGGCAAAACGACCGCGAAACCAATTACCCGGGCTGGCACTTGCCATCCTGCCTGATCTTTGGATCTTCCTGCTAGTCGCCAATCCAAAAGAACTATGACCGTCACCGAAGCCATCCACGAACGCCGCTCCATCAAGCACTATGACCCCGAGCACGTCATGCCTGAGGAGGACCTCACCGAGCTGATCCGTCTCACCAAACTGGCCCCCTCCTCCTTCAACATGCAGAACTACCGCCTGCTTGTGATTCGCGACAAGGAGCTTCGTCAACAAATCCGCGCCGAAGCTTGGGACCAGGCCCAAGTCACCGACGCCAGCGTCCTCTTTCTTCTCTGCGCCGACCTCCAGGCCCACCTGGAAGACCCCGCCCACTACTGGGGCCACGCGCCTCAGGAAGTCCAGGACATCCTCGGGCCCATGATCCAGCCCTTTTACGAGGGCAAGGACCAGCTCATCCGCGACGAAGCCATCCGCTCCAGCGCCCTGGCCGGGATGACCCTCATGCTGGCTGCCAAAGGGCTCGGTTACGACTCCTGCCCCATGATTGGCTTTGATGCCGAAAAAGTGGCCCAACTCGTGAATCTCCCCCAAGGCACCATCCTCAGCTTCATGATCCCGGTCGGCAAAATGGCCCAGCCCGCCTGGGACCGAGGGCCCCGCCTCTCCGATGAGAAAGTCGTGATCTACGACAAATTCTGATTCTGTAGAGAACGGGAAGCGAGGGCGTCCGTCGCTCAAAACTTGCAAATCATTCGATTGGATCGAATGATTTGCATGATCTGGATTCCCAGGTTGATGGAAGCCCTTCTGCAAAAGGAGGCTGCCACTCGCCCAGCGATTGTCCTGACAGGGGCACGCCAAACGGGGAAAACCTCCTTAGTTCGCCGACTCTTTCCCGAGCACCACTATGTCTCGCTCGATCTCCCCAGCGAAGCCGCCCAAGCCGAGGCCGACCCCAAAGCGTTCTTAGCTCGGCACGCTGCCCCTCTCCTCGTCGACGAGGTGCAGTATGCGCCGACTCTGCTTCGGCACCTCAAAACCGAAGTGGATCGCCATCGACTTCGTTATGGGCAATTCATCCTCACAGGTTCCCAGCCCTTCGAACTCATGCAGGGCGTCTCCGAAACGCTGGCCGGCCGCGCCGCCATCCTCAAGTTAGGCGGTCTTTCCTACGCGGAAATCTCGACCGTGTATCCGAATCTCTCAGTCGAGCAATTCGTCCTCCGAGGGGGCTACCCGGAACTCCACCAGAATCCGAAAATCGAAAGTGCCTCTTTTTATCGTTCCTACATCGCGACCTATCTCGAACGAGACCTCCGCAGCCAGCTGCAAGTCGGTAGCTTGAGGGACTTTGAACGTTTCCTGCGAGCGTGCGCTCTGCGGACCAGCCAAGTACTCAATCGCGCAGAACTCGCGCGGGACGTGGGCATCGCCCCTTCCACCGCGGCCCAATGGCTTTCGGTGCTTGAGAGATCTGGCATCATCGCTCTGTTGGAGCCTTGGTTCTCAAATCGGACCAAATCCATCGTCAAATCTCCCAAACTTCATTTCCTCGACAGCGGTCTTTGCGCCTACCTCATGGGCCTTCGGCAGGAGTCCGATCTCTATCGATCCCCACTGATCGGCGCGCTTTGGGAGTCCACTGTTTTCAGCGAACTTCGTCGACTCTTGGACCTGACTGACCGCTGGCAACTTCACTATTGGCGAGATCGGACTAAAGAAGCGGACTTCCTCCTCCATCAGGCAGGTCGTTTCCAACTGATCGACGCCAAATGGTCCGAGAGTCCCACCCACTTGGGAAGTCTCCCCAAAATCCGAAAGGAATTCCCCGAGAAAACAGCGATCAGCCTTCTCTGCCGAACTCGCAATCGCCACCCCCTGGCTGAAGACATCGAAGCCCTCTCCCTTCCCGACATCCCCAGCATCATCGCCCGCTAATACCCAGCCACCAACTCAATCTCTCTCCCTCCCGCCCGAACCCCGAAACCCAAAACTCACCACTCCAGCAATTCCTTCAAATCACTCTCACTCAACCCCTTCATCAGGGGTTGCAGGTCATTGACCGCCGTCTCAATGAGAGACTGCTTCTTCGCTTGAAGAGCCAGGATGCGCTCTTCGACCGTCTCCCGCGCGATGAGTTTGCAAGCGGTCACGGCCTTTCGCTGACCGAGCCGATGGGCGCGATCGGTGGCCTGGGCTTCCACGGCCGGATTCCACCAAGGGTCGAAGTGAATCACGGTGTCGGCCGCCGTCAGATTCAATCCATAGCCCCCCGCCTTCAGACTGATGAGGAAGACAGGAGGACCCTCCGGATTCTGGAAGCGAGCCACCTCGCTCCCCCTGTCTTGGGTCTGGCCATCGAGGTAAGCGTAGGCGATCGATCGCTCCGCCAGCGCTTCCCGCAAGAGGGACAGCATGCTGACAAACTGGCTGAAAAGAAGCACTCGATGCCCCCCCGCCAAGGCCTCTTCCAAAAGCTCCAGCAGGCGGTCCAACTTGGCCGAGGCCCCCGGGTCCCGGGCCAGCTTCTCGTCCACCAGCCCCAAGTGGCAGCTGGCCTGCCGCAGCCGTAGGAGCGCCGTCAAAATGGACATCCGCGCCTGCCGGAAGCCGAGCGACTTGACCGCCTCGGCCGACTGGCTGCGAGCTTGCCGGAGAAGCTCGTTGTAGACCTCGCGCTGGACCGAGGTCAGCTCGCAGAACTCGATTCTCTCGAGCTTTTCGGGCAACTCCTGAAGCACTTCTTGTTTTCGCCGGCGCAGGAGAATGGGCTCCATCCGGGTCTGGAGGCGTCGAGCGGCCCCCTCGTCGGGTGGCTCCGCCGTGAGAGGCTTCTCATAGCGATCCTGAAAATGTTTGGCCCCACCCAGATAGCCGGGAACGGCAAATTGGCAAATGGCCCAGAGATCGCGGACCGAGTTTTCCACTGGCGTGCCCGTCAGGGCCACTTTCCGGGGGCTTTGCAATTTCCAAATCGCCCGCGTGATCTTGGCTTTGGGATTGCGCAAGAGGCTGGCCTCATCTGCCGCCACCACCGCGAACTCGCGCTCTTGGTAGCGTTCAATATCACGCCAGAGTGAGCCATAACTCGTCACCACCAGATCGG
This sequence comes from Verrucomicrobiota bacterium, assembly GCA_039027815.1. Taxonomy (NCBI): domain Bacteria; kingdom Pseudomonadati; phylum Verrucomicrobiota; species Verrucomicrobiota bacterium. The sequence continues at coordinate 7,650 of JBCCJK010000031.1, read as the reverse complement.
CCATTTCCAGGACCTCGAAATACTCATGTCGCTTGCCCCCATGCATCACGAGCACCTTGCGCTTGGGCAAAAACCGCTCCGCTTCCGAGCGCCAATTTTCCAGGAGCGAAGTCGGGCAGACCACCAGCCCGGTGCCTCCCTCTTCTTGCAAAACCAGTTCAAGAAGGGACAGCGTCTGGAGCGTTTTGCCGAGGCCCATGTCGTCCGCCAAAATGACCCCACCGAAGCGCTGGCTCGTGGCATGGAGCCAGCCTACGCCCTCTCTTTGGTAAGAGCGCAGGGTCTCGGCCAAGTGGCCCAGCGGACTGAGATCGACCTCCTGGGGCCGCGGCCCTCCCGACGAGAGGCCGACCGCCCTTTCGAGAAACGCAGCCTGCTGCCTGGGAACGGCAAAGACGCCGGGCGCGGTTTGTTCCGCATCGAGATCTCCGAAGAGTTCCTCCATCTCCTGACAGGCGTCGAGATCGACGACCACCCGCCGCTGGCCTTTGGTCTGGTAATGGTTGCGACCGAGCTGCACCAGACGGGCGATTTCTCCCGCCCCGAGCGAATGGCCGGCCCCAACGTAAGAAAGTTCAAAGCCAAGTCCGTCCTCTCCCCAAGCCCCCGCCATCGGCCGGACGGAGGGACGCACGAAGTCGATCTTGGAAGCGACAAACTTCAAACGCTCCCCTCGGCCAATCGTCCATTCCTGCTCCCACTGCGGAAGGAAATGGGCCAGGAGCCGCAGAATTTGCCTCTCTCCCCGAAGCCGGAAGACACCATCGCGAAAGGCAAAACCCGCCCCTGCCAAACGCTTCTGCGCTGCCTCTTCTGCTTCCTGATGGCGCAAAAGCCACCGCTCGCCTTGCTCCAAGGGAAAGGCTTCGTCCGTCCATTCCCCCCAGGGCCGAGACCGCTCGCCATAAGCCACTCGCAGCCTGCCATCGAGCGCGTTGGTGCTGCCCTCTAGTTCCAGGGCGAACTCCGGCTCCCCTCGCTCCAGCGGCAGAGCCTGTCGCCAATCCTCACCCACCATCTGAAAATGGTCCTCGAGCAAGCCGCCCTCGCGAAAGGCCCAGGGCAAGTCTCGCTCGAGAACCTCCCCGTTCCAGGCCGCCTCGGAGAGTTCCCCCCAGACCGCGGCTGAAAATCCTTGGCCGGTCGGCCAGCGGAGCAGACTGCCTTCGCTGGGAAACCAGACCCAGCCGCCTGCCTCCGATTCCAGGAAGACCACCTCCTCGGACAAAGGCTCGAATTCCAGACGGAGGGTCTTCCCGGCTCGCTCGAGCCGCAAGCGAGGGCGCAGCGGAAACTCTCCCACCTGGATCTCCCGCCCGTCCGCTAGCAAGCTCTGGCGAGTGCCCGCCAAGGCCGTCAGCAGGGCCTCCGCTTGGGCTCCGTCGAGGCCCAGGACGGCCGGCAAGTGCGCGACCTGCCACCGCATCATGAGAGCCAGGAGGGCATCGGGCGTTTCCTCGCCCAGCCCTGAGCATTCCTTGACTTGAATGGGCAAACCACGTTCCCAGCGATTTGCAAAATCGGGGGAGACTTCGATCTGCAATCGAGGCCTCGGTCCGCTGGGCGCGCCCGGAGTCCTGCGCGGGGGGCTGGGCTGGGCAGCGGGGGTCTCGGCACCCTTCTCTCCATGCCGCAACCACCAGAGAGCGATCGCTACCGAGTGCCCGCAAATCTTCCCATAGCGGCGGCTCTCGGGACAGGGGCAGAGATTGTCCACATCGGTCCGGGAATTCACCCTCAGGCCGGCCCGTCGCGGCTTGCCGCCGACCTCGATTTGCCCGCGGTAGACGCGCCCTTCTCGGGAGGCCACCCGCACGCGCCCCTGCTCCACCAGCGTCCTCGCCTCCTTGAAAACCGGCCATCCGCCAATCTCTTGGAGCCATTTCTCGTCGATCTCCTCCATGGGAATTTCCGCTCGACTTTGGTCCGGTGCCGAGCAGGTTCAAGCTTTCTCCTCCACCATGAAGATCGTCGCCATCGCCAACCAAAAAGGAGGAGTCGGCAAGACCACCACAGCGATGAATCTCTCGGTCTGCCTAGCCGAATTGGAAAAAAGCGTCCTGCTGATCGATCTCGACCCGCAAGCCAATGCCACCAGTGGCTTGGGTCTCGATACCGGCGAGGCCCGTAGTCTCTACGGTCCCCTAGTGGCCGACGGAGACGTGGAATCCCTCATCCTTGCTACCCGTTTCCCGCACCTCTCCATCATCCCCTCCGAGCTGGACCTCTCGGGTTCCGAAATCGAAGTCGCGCGGATGTCCAATCACCTGACACGGCTCCGCGAAATCCTGCAACCCATGCGGGAGAAGGCTGCCTTCGATTTTGTCCTCCTGGATTGCCCCCCCTCGCTCGGCATCCTCATGACCTCCGCGCTAGCGGCGGCCGATGAACTGCTCATCCCTCTCCAAGCAGAGTTCTTTGGACTCGAGGGCTTGGCCAAGATCGTCCACGTCAGCGAAGAAATCCGCCAATCCGGGGCCAACCCAGACCTCATTCTCGAAGGCATCTTCATGACCATGTTGGACAACCGCACCAACCTCGGGCGGCAAGTCATGGACGAAGTCCGGACCCACTTTCCGGAGCAACTCTACGACACCTTCATCCCCCGCTCCATCCGCTTGGGCGAGGCCCCCAGTCACGGGCTCTCCATCATTGAGCACGACTCCACCAGCGCCGGCGCGGCCGCCTACCGCAGTCTGGCCTCGGAGTTCTTGCGGCGCCATCGGGCGGCCACGGCCCCCCTCACGGCCTAGGTTTTCCAGGGAATTCTTGCTCACGAGGGCGCTCCTTTCAGGTCGGGATTGCTCCTTGCGCCAGTAGGCGATTGCCCCAAGTTCCCTCCCCTCACCTCTACCTGCAACGCTCAGTCTGACCCGTTTCCCATGATTCAGTGGATCCTGAAAAAAATCGTTGGCTCACGCAACCAACGCACCATCAAAAAGCTCTGGCCCAAAGTCCTCCGGATCAATGAAATCGAGGAAACTCTGCAAGAGCAGCCCGACTCTGTGCTGAAGGAATTCACCAAGGCTTGGCAGGAGAAATTCGCCCTCTTTCACGACCCCCAGATCCCCATTCGCGAAAAGCTGGAGAAATGGGAAGACGCGCCCCTCAAGGAATTGGGGCAAGCAGTCGCCACCAAGATGGAGGGCCTGCGTGAGTTCTACCCTTCTCTCTCTTCTTCGGTCGACCCCGCCGCCGCCAAAGACGAGCTCATCGAAGCGCTCTTGCAAGCCAAGACCGAATTCACCGAAGCGAGCGAGCAATTTCCCGACACCATCAAAGATCTCTTGGGCGAAGCCCTGCCCGAAGCCTTCGCGGTCGTCAAAAACGCCGCCCGCCGCCTCTGCGGCCAGGAGTGGAAGGTCAGCGACCACCCGGTCAAGTGGGAAATGGTTCACTTCGATGTCCAGCTCTTGGGCGGCATGGCCTTGCACGAAGGCATGATCACCGAGATGCAGACGGGGGAGGGCAAGACCCTCGTGGCCACCCTTCCCACCTACTTGAATGCCCTGACCGGCAAGGGCGTGCACGTCGTCACCGTCAATGATTACCTCGCCCGCCGGGACAGCGAATGGATGGGCTATCTGTTCAAGTTCCTCGGCTTGGAAGTCGGCGTCATCCAAAACCAAATGCCGCCAGACCAGCGGCGGGAGGCCTACCAGTGCGACATCACCTACGGCACCGCGAGCGAGTTTGGCTTCGACTACCTGCGGGACAACGGCATGGCGCCGTCCAAGCAATATCAGGTGCAGCGCGAACACTTCTTCTCCATCATTGATGAAGTCGATTCCATCCTCATCGACGAAGCCCGCACGCCCCTCATCATCAGCGGGCCCTCCACCGTCGGCTCTCACCAATTTGATCGCTTCAAGCCCCTCGTGGACCAGATCGTAAAAAAGCAGACCGTCTTCTGCAATGGCCTCGTGACCGAGGCGAAAAAAGCCGCCCAGGAAGAAGACCTGGGCGAAGCCGGCCGCAAGCTCTTCCAAGTCAAAAGCGGGCAGCCTCGCAACCGCGGGTTCCTCCGCGCCATGGAAGACCCGCTTCTGCGCTCGGCCATGGAAAAAGCCGAACTCGAACTCTACCAGGACCCCCAGAAGAAGCAACTCTACGGGCTGAAAGAAGATCTCTTCTTCGCCATGGATGAAAAGGCGCACGACGCCGACCTCACCGAAAAAGGCCGCACCTTCCTCAACCCGGAAGACCCAGAAGCCTTCACCTTGCCGGATCTGGCCGACTCCTTCGCCGTCATCGACGGGGACGCCGCCCTCACCGCCCAGGAAAAAGTCCAAAAGAAAGACGAGCTCCAGCGGAAAATGGACTTCCAAGCCGAGCGCATCAACAACATCAGCCAATTGCTGCGCGCTTACTGCATCTACGAAAAGGATGTGGATTACGTGGTCGAAGACGGGAAAGTCATGATCGTCGATCCCAGCACCGGGCGGAAAATGCCTGGTCGTCGCTGGTCGGACGGCTTGCACCAAGCGGTCGAGGCCAAGGAAGGCGTCAAGATCGAGGGCGAAACCCAGACCTTCGCCACCGTCACCATCCAAAACTACTTCCGGATGTATGAAAAGCTGGCCGGGATGACGGGGACCGCGGAAACCGAGGCCTCCGAATTCCACGACATCTATGGCATGGACGTCCTCGTCGTCCCCACCAATCGCCCCAATCAGCGCCAAGACGAAAACGACAAAATCTTCAAAACCCGGCGCGAAAAATACAGCGCCGTATTGGGAGCCATCAAGGAATCTCACTCCAAAGGGCAACCCATCCTGGTGGGCACCGCTAGTGTGGAATCTTCCGAAACCCTCGGCCGCATGCTCAAACGGGAAAAACTGCCCCACTCCGTCCTGAACGCCAAACACCACCGCCAGGAAGCCGAAATCGTCTCCCGAGCCGGCCTCAAAAGCGCCATCACCGTCTCCACCAACATGGCGGGGCGTGGAACGGACATCAAGTTGGGTCCAGGCGTTGAAGAATTGGGAGGGCTCCGAGTCATCGCCACCGAGCGGCATGAGTCCCGGCGCGTCGATCGCCAACTCCGCGGCCGCTGCGCCCGCCAGGGCGATCCTGGCGCCTCCGTCTTTTTCATCTCCTTTGAGGACGACCTCATGCGCAACTTCGCGGCCGCCGAGCGCATGACCAAAATGATGGAGCGTTTCGGCGTCGATGAAGGGGAGGAACTCTCCCACCCCTGGCTGAACAAATCGGTCGAAACCGCGCAAAAGCGGGTCGAGCAGCGCAACTACATGATGCGCAAACGCGTCCTCGATTTCGACGACGTCATGAACCAGCAGCGGACCGTGGTCTACGAATACCGCAATGAAGTGCTGGAAGCCGAAGAGCCCCGGCAGCTCATCGTGGAAGTCTTGGAAGAAGCCGTTCCCCGCAAGGTCGCTGAATACTACCAGCCAGACCTGGATGCCGAGAGCGAAGGCGAGGCGGGTGCCGACACCGAAGCCCTCCTGGCCTGGGCCAACACCACCTTCCCGCTCGGTCTCAAAAAAGACGACGCCCAGTTGGAAAGCCGGGACGAAGAGGGCAATGCCCGCTACCTCATCGACGAAATCCTCAAGCTCTACCAATTGAATGTCGAGCACAAGGACCCCGAGCTGGTGGAAGACTTTGAGCGTCGCGTCATCCTCGAAGCCATCGACCGCCTCTGGCAGGAGCACCTCTACAATATGGATGCCCTCCGCGAAGGCGTCTACCTCCGCGCCCAGGGCCAAAAGGATCCCCTCGTGGAATACAAACACGAAGCCTACGCCATCTTCGTGGACCTGATGGACCACATCAAGGAAGCCGCCCTCCAAAACCTCTTCCGCGGCATGGCCCGCCTCATGGAAATCCAGCAAATGCTCAAGCTCTCTCGGCAACAGCGAAGCCAAGGGGGCGTCGAAGCCGGGCTCAACCAATTTCGCTTGAAAGGCGCGGGGCAGACTCCCGAAGCCGCCCTCGCCAGCGGAGGGGGCGCGCAGGCGGCCGAGAACGAGGGACCCAAAATCACCATTCCAGTCAAACGGGATGTGCCCAAGGTCGGGCGCAACGAGCCCTGCCCCTGCGGCAGCGGCAAAAAATACAAGCAATGCTGCGGCCGCCACGCCTAGGCCTGTTCGGGGGCAGCTTCGATCCCATCCACTCAGGCCACCTCGGCCTGGCCCGCGCGGCCGTCGCCCAAGCCGGTCTCGACCAAATCATGTTCCTGCCCGCGCGGCGCTCTCCCCACAAAGCGCAGGGCCCGATCGCGAGCGATGCCCAACGGCTCGCCATGCTTCACCTGGCCGTGACCGGCTTTCCAGAGGCCGTCGTGAGCGACTTCGAGCTGCAAGCGCCCCCCCCCAGCTACTCCTGGGAAACCGCCCTCCATTTCCAAGACCTGCGGAAGGGGGCCCAGCTCTACTGGCTCCTCGGGCTCGACCAATGGAACGCGCTCGATCGCTGGCGTCATCCCGAACGGCTGGCCGAAACCGTCGAATTCCTGGTCTTCGCGCGCGATGGCCAGGAAATGGCCTCGCACCCCTACCCCCACCAGCGACTGACCGGGACCTTCCCCTTCTCCTCCACCCAGATCCGGGAAGCGCTCGCCCAAGGAGACCCCGCCCCACCGGACAGCCTCCCGCCGGCGGTCAAGGACTTCATCGAAAAGCAGCAACTCTATCGCCAGCGCTTGTGACGCAAATTCACTGGAAAATTCCCCAAGCCCTCCCATCCTCTTGCAGACTCGCAGACCCCTCCCTCTCCCGCTATGAAAGCCATCTCGTTTTTCGCTCTCCTGCTCGCCCTGGCCCTCTCCCTGGCCAGCGCGGCTCAGGACTTGACCTCGGAAGAGAAATTGCAGCTCACCCAGGAGCGCATCGCCGCCCTCATGGAAGGCCTCAGCTTGGCCGACCGGGAGCGCCTTCTCAATCACTTGGAAAAATCCCGACGCCTCTCCGGCCAAAAGCGCTTCATCGACGCCATCGCGGAACTCTGGGAGGCCCAGAAAATCGTGCCCGACCACCCCGACGTTCTCAATCACATGGGCGCCTGTTATGTCAATGTGCGGGACTTCGAAAGCGCCAAAGAATACTTCCAATTGGCCCTCGAACTCTACCCCTCCTACTGGTCCACCGAATTCAACCTCGCGGAGATCTACTACGTCCAGGGCGACTACTCGCAAGCCCGGGAACGCTTCACCACCTTCCTCGAACGCTACCCTAAAATCGACTCCGGAACGCGGGACTTCATCTACTTCAAACTCTTCCTCTGTCACCTCATGCTGGAGGAACCTGAAAAAGCTGAACCCCTCCTGCGCCCCTACAGCGTGGATGAAGAGACTCCCTTCTTCTACTACAGCCAGATGGCCTGGGCCTACTACCACGAGAACGAGGAACTGAGTGAAGAGTGGCGAAACTCCGCCACCCGCATCTTCTCGAAAGAGCAATTCACCTTCTACGACGACGCCTTGGCCGAGATCGGCTGGCTCTTCGCGCTCTAATACCAAGCTGGAGAATTGGCTGGTAGAATGGCCGAGTGGATTTCGGGCCAGACCAAGGCGCGACGAGGGCGCGGTGCAGGCACCGTAACCGAGGAGCAACGCAGCGCTGGCTCGAAAGACACCGGCTCTTCCTTCCCCGCGCTTCAGCGCCTCTTCCCCACAACACCTCC
>JBCCJK010000030.1 GCA_039027815.1 Verrucomicrobiota bacterium | reverse complement strand
GACACTCGCAACGTGGCACTCGGGCTCGCAAACGCGTTTCAAACTGCATGGTATCCAGATGTCGCCAGGTCCGCTCCGGCGCGTGGTCGTGCACCGCGCAGCTCTTCGCGCATTCCGGGCAGATGACGGGCTCTCCCGCCTTAAAACGGGTCAGTAAAACGGGTCAGTCAACAAATCTTGACTTAAAATTCAGCGAGGCAGAGGGCACTCGCGCTTGTTTTACTTGGCCGTAGCCAAAGCTCTTACGCTGGGATAGCCGAGAATGCGCGGCGCAGGGGAGGTGTCTTGATTTTTGTCATTATGCCCGGTTGGGGCGACATGGGTGCCGCCGGTATCCATCCATCGCTCCCTCGCTTTCCACAAGGACTCGGAGGCAGTAAGATGGTCATCAGGCCTTAGTGCCCTCATACCAACCTCCAGAATTCACTGGTATTATTGGGGAATGGTTGTGTGGGGAAGAGGCGCTGAAGCGCGGGGTAGGAGGAGCCGGTGTCTTTCCAGCCAGCCCTGCTTTGCTCGTCGGTTCCGGTGCTAGCACCGCGCTCCCGTCGCGCCTTGGTCTAGCCCGAAATCCACTCGGCCATTCTACCAGCCAATTCTGGAGCTTGGTATTCGGATTGGTGGTTACGTTCCTCTGACGAACTGGACAGGGAAGGAGGAAGAGTCGAAGGGGAGAGTCCTTTGCTGGTCTTCTTTCCTCGATTCTAGCCCCGCAATCCCGCGAGGTAAGCGCGGGTGAGTTCGTGTTGGGGCGCTTGGAAGAGTTCGCTGGCGGGACCGCGCTCGATGAGTTTCCCCGCTTCGTTTTCCACCCAGAAGAAGGCCACGTCGTCCGCGATTCTTCGGGCTTGGGCCAGGTTGTGGGTGACGACTACGATGGTGAAGCGACCACGAAGTCTCACGATGAGGTCTTCAACCGCTCCGCTCGAGATCGGGTCGAGCGCGCTGCACGGTTCGTCCAAGAGCAGCACCTCTGGCTCTAAGGCGAGAGCCCGGGCGATACAGAGGCGCTGCTGCTGCCCACCGGAGAGGGATGTGGCTGGCGCGTCGAGGCGATCTTTGACCTCTTCCCAGAGGCCGACATCCCGGAGCGCGCGTTCGATTCTCTCTTCTCTTTCGTGGCGCGCCTTCCATCCGTGCTCGCGGAGCGGGAAGTCGAGGTTTTTTCGGATCGAGAAGGGAAAGGGAGAGGGCTTTTGAAAGATGAGCCCCACTTTCCGCCGGAGGGCTATCAGGTCGGTGCTGGGTTCATGGATGTCCTCTCCACAACAGGTGATGGTGCCTTCGAGGCGACAGCTCGGCAAGAGGTCGGTCAGTCGATTGAGGCTTTGCAGCAGGCTGGACTTTCCGCAGCCAGAAGGTCCCACCAGGGCGGTGATTTTCCCGAAGACGATCTCGAGGTTCACTCCTCGGAAGGCGGCTTGGTCGCCATAAAACAAGGAGAGATCCCGTGCTTCCAGGATGGGGCGGGGGCCGGTGTGGGCGCAGGGGGCGGGAGCGGGCTGGGGGGAGGGCATTTTCAGGATCGGATCAGGCGTCGTCGGATCCCGTGTTCTCCGATCCAGGCGGCCAGCCCATTGATGAGGAGGAGAAGGATCACCAATATGAGGGCGCTGGCGAAGGCGTGGTCATTGCCCCCCGGGACATTCATGGCGAGGTCGTAGATGTGCACGGTGAGCGTGCGTCCGGAGTCGAGAAGGGATTCGGGCATGCGATCGACGTAGCCGCTGGTGAAGAGCAGGGCGGCGGTTTCCGCGGCGGCTCGGCCCAGCCCAAGAATCAAGCCGGCCATCAGCCCCGGGATGGCGGCCGGAAGGAGCAATCGGGAGAGGGTCGCCCTTTGCGAAAGTCCCAGGGCCGTGGCGGTCGCCCGGTATTCTGCCGGGACTGCGCGCAAGCCCGCTTCGGCCGCGCGAATGAAGATCGGCAAGACCATGCAGGCGAGCGTCAGGCCTCCCGCGAGGAGGGAGTACCCGAGCCCCAAGAAGCGACAGAAAAAGGCGCTCCCGAAGAGGCCAAAGACGATGGAGGGGACCCCTGCGAGGATATCGAGACTGCGCCGGACCAAGCGGGAGAAGCGGTCCTCTTGCCGGGTGAATTCCGAGAGGAAAATAGCGGTCGCGAGGCCCAGGGGCAGGGCCGTTCCCAAGCAGATGAGGAGGATGAGAGCCGTGGAGACCAGCACGGAGGAGATCCCCCCAGCCCGCCCCCCTTCCGCGGGGGCAGAGACCAGGAAGGACCAAGAAATCGACCCCAGTCCACCGACGAGGAGGCTCCCCACGATCCAGAAAAAAAGGGCGGCCACGCTCAGCGCAATGGCCCAGAGCGCGGCTGGGATGACGAGGTTTCCCAGAGATCGACGCGAGGTCACTCTTCGGCCGTTCATCGCGCGGACCTCCTTTCGTTTCGATGACTGACTTTCTCCACCAAGCCCACGAGGATCATGACCACTCCAGTCAAGAGCAGGCCCGTGAAGAAGAGAGAGGTCCGATGGTCGCCCGCGGCGTAGGCCATTTCGAGAGCGATGTTGGTAGTGAGGGTGCGCACCGGTTCGAAGACGCTGCCAGGGACCTGCACGATGTTCCCACAGACCATGAGGACGGCCAGGGTTTCGCCCATGGCCCGCGCGGTCGCCAGGAGAAGCCCCGTCCAGATGCCGGGGCCGGCCGCGGGCACGAGCACTTTCCCGACGGCCGCCCAATGGGAGATCCCGAGCGCTTCTGAGGACAAGCGGTATTCCTGAGGAAGCTGTCCCAGGGCGGCATCGGCCAGGAGAGCCACGGTGGGCAGGATCATGAGCGCGAGGAGGAGGACCGCGGCCAAGAGACTTTGTCCGGGTGGCTGCCAGCGATTCAGAAGCGGCACCAGCACGACCAGCCCCCAGAACCCGAAGACGACCGAAGGGATGCCCGCGAGGAGCTCGATGGAGCGACGATACCAACTGGCCAGTCTTTCGGGAGCGTGGAAGCGACAAAAGAGCGCCGAGGCCAGGCCCACAGGCGCCGCCAGCAGGATGGCCCCGGCCGTCACCAGGAGGGAGCCCACCAGCATGGGCCCGAGATTGAATCTTCCTTGGGCGGCCTCTTCAGAAGGATTCCACGAGGAGTCGGTGAAGAAGCGGGCCAGGCCTATTCTTTCCAGCGCAGGGTAGGAGGCCCCGACTAGAAAGGCCAGCACCAGCAGAATGATGCCCCCAGACAGAACAGCATGAAGGCGGAGAAAGCGGAGCAACCATCGATCCCCCGACTGCCATCGGCTAGAGGACCGGGACATAAGACTGCTGGCGCACGAGGTCGTGAACCGCCGGGGAGAGCGCGTATTTGATGAATTCCTGGACGGGCGGCGCAGGTTCTGGGGAGGTGATGAGCAGCAGGGGGCGGTTGAGAGGGAAGTCCCCCGAAGCCACCTTCTCGGCGGTGGCCGGGACGCCCCGCAGCGGCAGCAGCTTGATGGGAACGCCCCGCGCCGCTTCGTAGAGGGAAGCGCCGATCGACATGTAAATGATGGCATGGGGATCGCCCGCGATCGTTTTGATGCCGTGCTGATTTTCCCCTGAAATCATGTCGGGTCGGAACTCCTCCGCCTCCATGCCGAGGAAGGCTTGGAACAGCTCCCACTCCGAGCGTCCGCTGGCCCGGTTGACACAAGTGATGGGAGCGTCCTTTCCTCCCACCTCTTGCCAATTCGTGATTTCACCTCGGTAGATCCCCACGATTTCGTCCTCGCTCAGCTCCGAGACCGGATTCTCGGCATGCACCAGAAGGGCCACTCCATCCATGGCCACGGTGTGGGTCAGGCGGCCTTCTTTTTCGGACTCCTTGAGCGCCCGCGAGGACATCCCGATATCGGCCACTCCGCTGGCCGCATCCGCGATTCCCCGGGAAGAGCCGCCCGTCTGGATATCGATCCGGACCCCGGGATGAAGCGCCTCATAACGCTTGGCAATTTGAGAGAGAAGGGGCGCCAAGGTGCTGGAACCGGTCGCCTCCAAGCGCACTACCTCCTCGGAATCACCACAAGAGAGCAGGCAGAGGGAGAGGGCCAAGAGGCCGAGGGTTCGCAAGAGCATCGATTTTTTAGCAACAGGTGTTCTGGAAGGAGAGCCGGCAGCAGCCGAGATCGAGGGCGTGGCCATCACGGCGACTTTCCGCACCGGCCGCCAGACGATAGAGAACCGATTTCCCATCGCGCTCCGACTCCACGATCCCAGACTCGCGCAAGTGGCGCAGATGGTGAGAGAGGAGGCTCTGCTCGATTCCGAGCAAGCTCTGGAGGTCTTTGGCATGGCGAGGCTTTTCCAAGAGGTGCTTGACGACCAGCAGCCGCGTCTCCTCCCCCAGCGCCCGCAACAAGTCGGCGCATCCCAGCTGTTCAGAAATCGCGGCCTCCATCATTTGATATGAAGCAACATTGATATGAATGATTCTTCAAATCAAAAGTTGATTGGAAGGAAAAGGGGTCCTGGCTGCTTTCTTGACAAGGCGAGCAGGCTGAAACAAGGCACGCTTATGGGAGAGAAGAAGAGCAAGCTCGAGTTGGGAACGACACTGAAGCGGGCCTGGCAGGCGGCCCTTCATCCCGGCTCCCCGCCCCCTCTCTACGGGCCCTTGGCAGGGCTCTTTCTTTTCAGCGTGGTCTGTCTTTTCAGTTCACTGGCCTACGGTGGTTGGCGGTATGCGAATGACGCCGGGGCGCTTTTCAATGAGAGCGGCACGGGCACCCACCTCAATGTCTTACTGCTCTTCGGTGGCGGCGTCCTTGCTCTCTGTGTTTGGAAGCGCCACGATGTGGCGGAATACCGCCGGTTCTGGCTAGTGGTGGCGATCGGGCTCCTTTACTTGGCTCTCGATGACCTAGCGAAAGTGCACGAGCACATCGACATTTACATCCACAAGGCCTTCCGAGCCGACCGCGGTCACCCCATCACCGACCACCTCGACGACGTCATCGTCTTGGCCTACGGCCCGATCGCGGCCGTCTTCGCCTACAAGGCGCGGGAAATCATCCTGGGCTATGGCTGGTTCCTTCTCATGAACGCCCTCGCGGTGCTACCCTTCTCCCTCATGGTGGTGGGGGATGTTTTCGGTTTCCCGATTCATCTGGAGGAAAGCATGAAGCTCCTGGCCTGCTCGCTCATCAGCGCCGGGATCCTCTCGGTCTACTTGACGCCTAGCCAGGCGGAAATGGATGGCGAGGGCAAGATGACACCCAGCGGGTCCTAGCGCTCCCGCAGCGCGAAAGCCGTAGAGGCCTCCGCCGGGCGTGGCCCCAACTCATTGTCTCTTGACGATCTCTTCTCACTCCGCATAACTTCCCCGCTGGCCCGCGGTTCGGGAAAAAGCCTCGTTAGCTCAATTGGTAGAGCAGCTGACTCTTAATCAGTTTGTTCCAGGTTCGAGTCCTGGACGGGGTACTTCCTCCTCCCGCATTGACAGTGCTGGGAGAAAGGCAAAGTTTCCCGAATGTGCGGTATTGTCGGCTACGTGGGCCCTCGGAATGTCCCTGAGGTCCTTTTGAATGGGCTCAAGCGCTTGGAATACCGCGGCTACGATTCCGCTGGGATCGCCACCCTTGGAAAAAAATCCATCTTCCTGCGCAAGCAAGAAGGCAAGGTCGATGGCCTCCGCGAGAGCTTGAAAGACCTCTTGACCTCCCACCGGGATGGAAAATCGAGCGCGGGCATCGCCCACACCCGCTGGGCCACCCACGGTCCGCCGACCGCGGCCAATGCACACCCGCACGTTGATGGCAGCGAGCGCCTCGCCCTGGTTCACAACGGCATCATCGAGAACTACCGCCCCATCCGCGAACACCTCGAAAGCAAAGGCCACACCTTCCGCTCGGACACGGATAGCGAGGTCCTGGGCGCGCTCATCGCGGACTACCTCACCGAAAAACCCAAGGGCGGCCTCCTGGATGCCGTCTCACTCGCTCTTCAGAAAGTCCACGGGACCTACGGGATCGCCGTCATTTCCCAAGACGAGCCCGGTTGCCTGGTGGTGGCTCGGCGGGGTAGCCCTATTGTAATTGGAGTCGGTATAGATGAGGCCATTGTGGCAAGTGATCCGGCAGCGGTCGTGTCGGTCACCCAGCAGGTCATCTTTTTAGATGACAATGACGTGGCCAAAGTCACGCCGACCAAGGTCGACATCCGGAATCTCGAAAATCGCCCAGTCCGCCGCTCGGCCCACGAGGTGGATTGGGACCCGGAAGCGGCCACCAAGGGCGGCTATGAGCACTTCATGTTGAAGGAAATTTTCGAGCAGCCGGAGGCGGTGCGCAACACCATCCGCGGTCGCCTCGATCCCGAATCGGGCAATGCCCTCCTCTCGGGGCTGGGGCTGGAGCCGCGGGACCTGGTGGAAATCAGCCGCATCCTCATGCTGGGCTGTGGCACCTCTCTGAATGCCGGCATGGTGGGCGAGTTCGCGGTCGAGGAGTTTGCCCATCTTTTCTCGGAAGTGGAGCAGAGCGCTGAGTTTCGCTATCGCAATCCCATCATCCAGCGGGGCGACCTCGTCTTGGCCATCAGCCAGAGTGGCGAGACCATTGACACCCTCGCGGCCCTTCGGGAGGCCGAGCAGAAAGGGGCCCTCGTGGCGGCCCTCGTGAATGTGGTCGGCTCCACCATCGCCCGCGAGGCCGGGCGCGGGATCTACCTGCACGCCGGACCGGAAATCAGCGTGGCCTCCACCAAGGCCTTCACCTGCCAAGTGGCCACGCTCTTGATGGTGGCCTTGAAGTTTGGCCGCTCTCGTCGGCTCAATCTGGTGCAGGGCCAGCGGATCTGCCGCGGCATCGAGTCCATTCCCGATCTCATTGAGCAAGTGCTGGCCAAAAACGATGAAATCGCCAAGGTAGCCGAGGCCTACGCCGAGATGTCCCACTGTTTCTACATCGGACGCGGCTACCTCTTTCCGGTGGCCATGGAGGGCGCGCTCAAGCTGAAGGAAATCAGCTACCTCCACGCGGAGGGCTACCATGCCTCCGAGTTGAAGCATGGCCCCATCGCCCTGCTGCAAAAGGATTTTCCAGTCATCGCTCTCCTCAATGACGTCCCCGGCAAGGAAAAGACCATCGGCAACGTCCACGAATGCCGCGCCCGCCATGCGCCCGTCATCGGCGTGGTGACCGAGGGCGATGCCGAGGCCGCCGGATGCATCCATCACGCCATCTCCGTCCCGGTCTGCGATCCCTACATCGCGCCCATCCCCACCACGGTCGCCCTGCAACTCTTCGCCTACCACGTGGCCCGCTTGCGGGGCTGCGAAATCGATCAGCCCAGAAATCTCGCAAAAAGCGTCACGGTGGAGTGACGCTTGCGAGGAGAAACGCGCCCCTGACCCCGGCCCTCCCGCCCTTCGCCCTCTCCCACGGACCCAGCAATCTGCCCAAAATGAAACCACTTTTTCCGCTGCTGCTTCTGGCGATGAGCGCCTCCGGGCAAGACTTCGCCCCGGCCCCGTCCTCCGAGGCCAAGAAGCGCTTGGACGCCAGTTGGCTGACCAACACCGAGGCGCGGACCATGACGCTCAAGATCCCGGCCCCGCGCGGCTTGATTCTTGATCGCGAAGGACGACCCCTGGCCAACAACCGGGTCGCCTACTACCTCGGCCTCAATTTTCCTCTCCTGGAAGACGCCGAAGAGGCCGAGATCGTCTCCTTCGCCCGCGCGCAGACCGAGCTGGCTTCCGAGCTGCTCGGGCGGAGCTACCGCTTCGACCCCGTGGACGCCTTCAGTCACTACCGGCACCGGCGCTGGGTGCCTTACTACTTGCCCGGCGTGCTCAGCCCGGCCGAAGTGGCCCTCATCCAAGAGGCCAAAGCGCTCAACGAGGCCCCCAATCTCCTCTTGCAGCCGCTCTACCTCCGCCAATATCCCGCGAGCGGGAAAAGCGCGGCCCATGTCGTGGGCTACGTCGGCAAAGTCCGGCCCCTCCCGAAAGGCCCGATCGACAACGGCGATCCCATGTGGGAAGAAACCGAGGGCCGCAAGGGCCTCGAGAAGACCTTCGACGAAGTCTTGCGAGGCACGGACGGTCGCCTGAATGTTCTCTTCGATCAGGACGGGAAGCTCCTCGTCGAAGAAATTCTCAACCCGCCCACCCCGGGCAATTCCGTCATCACCACGCTCGATGGCGAATGGCAGGCCCACGCTCAGAAAGTCCTGGCCGAAAAGACCAATCGCGGGGCCCTCGTGGTGGTGGATGTCCAGACCGGAGAAGTCCTCACCTTGGCCTCCTGGCCGACCTTCGACCCCAACGTTTTCATCCCGGCCATCTCCACGGAAAACTACGCCCTTCTCCGGGATGACCCCGCCAAGCCGCTCTACGGCCGGGCCTTCCAAGGGGTCTACCCCCCGGCCTCCACTTTCAAAACCGTGGTGGCCTTGGCCGCCCTCCAAGACGGCATCGTGGAGCCGAACACCCGCCTCCCCGGCCCGCCGTCTCTGCGGGTGGGCAACCGCACCTTCAACAATTGGAGTAAGGATGACGAGGGCCGAATCACCGTCTACAAAGCCATCGCCCGCTCCACCAACACCTGGTTCTACCGGGTCGGCATCGACACCGGGGCTGAAAGCGTCATGGGCCTCTCCCAGCTCCTCGGCTTCGGGCAGCCCACGGGCTTGCCGCTGGAAGGGGAAAGCAGCGGCTTTGTGCCGACCAATGCTTGGCACCGCCAGCAATATGGCTACCCCATCCTGGATGGCGACATGGCCAATCTCTCCATCGGCCAAGGCAGCCTCCTGGTCACCCCCGTGCAAATGGCCCGCGTCATGGCCGGCATCGGAAACGGCCGCCTGGTGCCCAAGCTTCAACTGGTGAAGCAGATTCAGAACTTGGACAACCGGGTCATCCGACCGCCCGAGTCCCTCAGCGGGCAGAGCCTGAACATCGAATCCTCCTTCGTGGAAGCGGTCCGGGCCGGCATGCGGGATGTGGTCGAAAGCAGCTGGGGCACCGCCAAAAGCGCCCGGATTTACATCTCCAAAATGGCAGGCAAAACCGGCACCGCCCAGTGGGGGGCCACCGCCAAGAACCAAAACATGGCCTGGTTCGCCGGCTTTCTCCCGGCCGAGCGCCCGGAGTATGCCTTTGCCGCCGTCTATGAAGGTCGCCCGGGCGAGAAAGTCAGCGGGGGAGGGAACGCCGGGCCCATCGCGCGGGAATTCTTCAAAGTCATTTACAAGCAAGTCCTCCAAGAGCGGGAGGGTCGTTCCGAAGGCAAGTCCTCGGCCGAATTGGAGCGCCTGGTGGCCGAAGCAGACCAAGCGGCTGCCGAGCGCAAGGCCGCCGAAGAAGCCGCCGCCGCCCCCCCCTCCACCACGGTGGCCTCCGATGGGCAGGAAGTCCGCCGGGCCATGCGAGTGCTCGAGCCCACGGTCGAGAAAGAGAAAGAAGAACGCCGCAGCTCACCCCTTCGACGTCGCTCCATCTTCCGTTGAGATCGACCTCCCCGCCACTCGACGTCCCCGAGGAACGCTTCAGCGATTGACCTGGACCACCCGCAGGGGAAGTTGTTTCAGAATGGTGTCGTTGGAAGCGATCTCGACCGAGTATTGCCCGGCTTGCTCAAACTTGAGCTGCTGAAGATTGATCACGAGATTGCGCGTCAGGTAGTAGGTATTGTCCGGGAGCGAGACATCGATATCGGGCTCGATGGCCGGTGTCACCCCCTGCCCATCCGCGTTCACAAAGCGGATGCGGAACTTGTGGTGCCCCTCATCCTCAGGCAAAAAGCAGATCCGGATGGCCAGCGCGCACTGCGGGTGCACCACTGGAGTCTGCGGCGCCGCCAGGGTATCGAAGCTGCCCAGGATGCAGAGCTTTCCTTGGTAATCGGCAGCGGAGTCGCAAAGGGTGGCGATTTGAATGTCCATCACTCGAAGTAGGTGTCCTCGTGGGCGTAAGGCGGCGCGCAGCAGCAAAGCAGGCGAAGCGGCTCCGCGCCAGCAGTGATCTGGTGCCAAGCGCCGGGTGGGATGAGGATGGCATCGCCTGGTCCGACCCTCTGGCTGGCACCATCGATTTCCATCCGCCCCTCGCCCTGCGTGATGTAATAGAACTCCTCACTCACTTTGTGGTAATGGCGCTCAGTGGCCCCGCCCGCCGGCAACTCCGCCTCGGCCAGGCTCTGGCGCTCGACCGGGGCATTGCGGAGGTCGAGCAAGCTGCGGATGGTGGAGCCATCTTTCGTGGTGAAAGGGCTCTCCTGATCGCGATTTCGAACAATCATGCCCGCCTCTCTTTCAATAGCGAAGCAGACTCACCACCGGAGC
Source organism: Verrucomicrobiota bacterium (assembly GCA_039027815.1). Taxonomy (NCBI): domain Bacteria; kingdom Pseudomonadati; phylum Verrucomicrobiota; species Verrucomicrobiota bacterium. Next base: position 26,062 of record JBCCJK010000030.1, on the reverse strand, counting down.
CGGCGGGAGCTTTTGGCGACCCTCTAAAAAGCCGAGCTCGATGACAAAGGCCAGCGCCGCCAGCTGCCCTCCCAATTCCTGGATGAGGGCCGCGGCCGCCGCGGCCGTGCCTCCGGTGGCCAGCAGGTCATCGATCAAGACCACCCGCTCCCCCTCCTGGACCGCATCCTGGTGCAGCTCCACCTCCGCCGTGCCATACTCCAGCTCGTAAGCGCGGCTGACCGACTTCCAAGGGAGCTTGCCCTTCTTGCGCACCGGCACGAACCCGCAGCCCAGCGCCTCGGCCAGCCAAGCCCCAAAGAGAAAGCCCCGCGCGTCAATCCCGGCCACCTTGTCAATCGGCTCTCCCGCCAAGGCCTCCACGAAGGCAGCGGTGAGGGCGCGGAAATGCCTGGGATCGCTCAGCAGCGGCGTGATGTCTTTGAACACGATGCCCGGCTTCGGGAAATCGGGCACATCGCGGAGGGCCGCTCTTTGGGCGTCCAGGTTCAAGGGCGGGGAAGGTGGCATTCGCCTCCACCCCTACGGCGTGCCACCTCGAGGGCAAGTCGGGAACGAGTCTTTGCACCACGTCTTGGTCTGCATATGTTCCCCTCCCACGTAAAACCTTTTGCATGGAACTTGACCGTCTGCTGCTTTGGCTGGCCACCCTGTGTTTTTTGGGTGGGGCGGTCATGGTCTTACCCATGCTGCGAGGCACCCAAGCGCATCGCAGCCGGGTCAACCTCGCGGTCATGCTGGTAGGCTTTCTCGCCATCTGCGGCAATCTTTGGCTGCGGGGAGAAGCCCAGGGCCGCTGCCCCATCACCGACCTTTCGGAAGTGCTCGTCTTTGTCAGCTGGAGTTGTGGGCTCTTCTACTTCCTCTTCGGAGTCTCTTACCAGCTCAGCCTCCTGGGACTCTTCACCGCGCCGCTCTCGGTGCTCTTGCAAGGCCTGGCCCTCCTCCTCTGGCAGCCCATGCCCGAAACGGCCCACCCTGCCCATGACTACTGGCTGGAACTGCACGCCGCCCTCTCGCTCTTGTCCTTCGGGGCGCTGGCCCTGGCGGGCACGGCCGCTTGGATGTTTTTGCTGCAAGACCGGCTCTTGAAGAAACGGCGCTTGGAAGACTTGTCGACCGCCCTCCCGCCGATCCGCCTCCTGGGGGGCGCGCTCTTCCGGCTGGTGGCGGCCGGGTTCGCCATCCTCACGATTGGCATCGGGAGCGCCTACTTCATGGTGGCCACCCCCTCACCCGCCAAGCTCGGCTTGGCCTACTTCGTCTGGGGCACCTATGGCGTGCTCCTGGTTCTTTACCTCTTTGCGGACCTGGCGGCGCGGAAGTTTGCGCTGGCCACGGCCTTTGCGGCCCTCTTTTCACTCTTGAGCCTGGGGGTGGTGGCGCGATGAGTGGGACCCGCAAACTCTTCTGCTTGGGGGTCAGTCACCAGACAGCTCACGTCGGGCTGCGCGAGCGGATTGCCGTCTCGGACTCCAGTCTCTCGGAGCGGCTGGCTCACTGGAGGGAAGTCCAGGGCGCCGCGGAGATGGTCATCCTCTCCACTTGCAATCGCACGGAAGTCTATGCCGGGGTCGAAAACCTGCGGGAGGCCGAAGAGCGCCTCTTGCAGGAGCTGGTGGAAAAGGCCGGGCCGGAGATTCGCTCCTCTTGCTACCGGCATCATGGGGACTCGGCCATCCGACATCTTTTCCGGGTGGCGGCCGGGCTCGACTCCATGGTCTTGGGCGAAACAGAAGTCTTCGGCCAGCTCAAAAAAGCCTACGCCCACGCCCACGCCGAAGGCTCGACCGGCTGCCTCCTCAATCAAGTCTTCCAGGAGGCCTTCCGCGCTGGCAAAAAGGTCCGCAGTGAGACCGCCATCACGCGCGGAGCCACCTCCGTGGGGGCGGTCGCGGTGGAGTTGGCGGAACGCGCTTTCGGAGGGCTCAAGAAATGCCGGGCCATGGTCATCGGGGCCGGGGAGACCAGCCGCATCACCGCCAAATCGCTCCTCTCGCGGGGCGTGCGTTCCATGATCGTCTCCAATCGCTCGCTCGAGCGAGCCCAGGAACTGGCCGCGGAAATCGGCGGCCAGGCCATCCAGTTCGATCGCTGGGAAGATGAGCTGGCCCGGACGGACATCGTCCTCTCCTCGACCGCCGCCCCCAGCGCCATCATCAAGCCGCAGCACATCGAAAGCATTCGCCGCAAGCGCCGACACCGCCCGCTCTTCTTGATCGACATGGCCGTCCCGCGCGACGTCGACCCAGCCGTCCACGAATTGGATGAAGTCTATCTCTACGACATGGATGGCCTCGAAGCCATCGCGCGGGAGAGCCGCCGCAAGCGCAAAGCGGAAGTCCGGCGTTGTGAGGCCCTCATTGAGGAAATGATCCTCGCCCTGCAAGAGCGCCCCAGCGCCCCCTCGCCTTCCCTGCGGGAGGTGGGTTCGTGACGCGCCTGGTCTATGGGACCCGCGGCAGCGCCCTCGCTCTCGCCCAAGCCGAACTCTTCGAGAGCGCCCTCCAAAACGCGTTTCCCAGCCTCTCCTTGGAACGAAAAATCATCCAAACCACCGGCGACCGGCGCTCTGACCTCAGTCTGAAAGACCTCGCGGCCGCCACCGGGGAAACCGTCGATAAAGGGGTCTTCATCAAAGAACTGGAAACCGCCCTCCAAGCGGGGGAAATCCAAGTGGCCGTCCATAGCCTCAAGGACCTCCCGAGCGAACTGCCGGAAACCCTGGCACTGGCCGCCGTCCTCCCGCGCGCGGACCCCCGGGATGTCCTCGTGAGCAAGCGGCCCGAGTTGGTGGCAGGCGATGTCATAGGAACCAGCAGTGTGCGTCGCGCCCGCCTGCTCTTGCAAACGCGCCCCGGCCTCCGCATCGAAGACATCCGGGGCAACGTCCCGACCCGGCTTCGCAAGGTCGCCCAGGGCCCCTTTGCCGCCACTCTCCTGGCCAAAGCGGGGCTGGATCGGCTCGGGGCGCGCTTTGGAAACGCTGAAGTCCAGCTGGGAGACGAGCGGCTCTTTGCCGAAATTCTCGACCCCCTCTCCTTCGTCCCCGCCGGAGGGCAGGGCATCGTAGGGCTGGAAGTGCGGGCCGGTGATCAGGAAACCCAGGCCCGCCTGCAAGCCATCAACCATGGGCCGACTTGGCAGGCGGCCTTGGCCGAGCGGGCCTTTCTGCGGATTCTCGAGGCCGGCTGCCACACCCCCGTCGGCGTCCATGCCCACCCCCGGGAAGGCGGCCAGCGCCTCCGGGCAGTCGTTTTCCCGGAAGACGACGGCCCCCCGCGGGAAGCCACCGTAGAGAGCGGAGAAAAGGAACCCGAGCGCCTCGCGCAAGCCTTGTTTGACGAATTGAAATGAACCCAGCTTTTGGAAAATGTTATCTCGTGGGAGCGGGCCCGGGCGACTTGGGTCTGGTCACACTTCGAGCGAAAGAGTGCCTCGAAAAAGCGGACGTCATCGTCTACGACTACCTCTCCAACCCGCAAATGCTGCGTTGGGCTCGGCCAGAGGTCGAAGCCATCTACGCCGGTAAAAAAGCCAAGGACCACAGCATTCCGCAAGGCGGCATCAACCAGCTCCTAATCGAGAAAGCCAAGCAAGGAAAAGAAGTGGTGCGCTTGAAAGGAGGGGACCCCTTCGTCTTCGGGCGGGGTGGGGAAGAAGCCCAAGAGCTGCGGGAAGCGGGGATCGAATTTGAAATCGTCCCCGGCATCACCTCCGTGCTGGCCGGTCCCGCCTACGCCGGCATCCCCGTGACCCACCGGGACCACAATGCCGAGTTCACCATTTTCACCGGCCATGAAGACCCCACCAAAGGAGAAACCAGTATCGACTGGAAATCCATGGCGCAGCGACCTGGAACCAAGGTCTTCCTCATGGGAGTGGAGCGCATCGGTGCCATCGCAGACGCCCTCATGGAGCAAGGGGCCGACCGCGAAACCCCCGTCGCCATGATCCGCTGGGCCACCACCGCCCGCCAGCAAACCCTCCTCGGCACCCTCGGAGACATCGCTAAAAAAGTGAAAGCCGCCCACTTCCAAGCCCCCGCCATCACCGTGGTCGGCCCCGTGGCCCAGCTCCGGGAACAACTCCAATGGTTCGAAACCCGCCCCCTCTTCGGCAAACGCATCGTCGTGACCCGCACTCGCAAGCAGGCCGGGGAACTCAGTCGACAACTAGAAGAGTTAGGAGCAGACGCTTACGAATTGCCCACCATCCGCATCGAGGATCCGCTCCAAATGGAAGACTTTGGCTACCTCGTGAAAGACACCCACACCTACGACTGGCTCATCTTCACCAGCCCGAACGGAGTGGATCGCTTCTTTGACCTCTTCTTCAAAATCTATCATGATGCCCGCTCGCTCGGCGGCGTCCGCATCGCCGCCATGGGCCCAGGCACCGCCAACGCCATCCGGAAATATCGCTTCGCCGTCGACCTCCTGCCGGTCGAGTATGTCGCGGAAGGGCTCCTAGAAGCTTTCAAAAACGAAGGCGTCGAAAACCTCAAAATGCTCTGGGTCAAAGCCGAGGAAACCCGCGAAGTTCTCTTCGAAGGCCTAAGCGAGCAAGGGGCCATCATCGACCGAGCCATCGCCTACCGCACCGTGCCCGAGACCCAGGACGTCAGTGGCGGCATGGCCCGTTTCCGGGAAGAAGGCGCGGACCTCATCACCTTCACCAGCTCCTCTACCGTGGAAGCCTTCTTGGCCCTGAAACTCCCTCTACCGGAAAGCCTCCAAATCGCCAGCATCGGCCCCATCACCAGCAAAACGCTCCGGCAAAACGGCCTCTACGTCGATATCGAAGCCAGGGAACACACCATGCCGGGACTCGTGCGGGCGATTCGGGAACACTACCAACCGGAAGTCGAAGAAGCCTGAGAGCGTCCGCCTCCCGAGAAGGCTCGGTGCGCTGTGGGGGGGGAAGTTCAAGCAAGTTCAATGAGTCCAAAGCGATTTCCAAGCTTCTCCACTATGCTCCATCATCGATGCGGTATCACTTATTGCCGAGTTAGTAAGTGGACACAATGGAGTAGTGAGTAGGGTCCTACCGCTTGTTCGCCTTTTTCCGGGCCGCTTTTTGAAACAGCCTAGTATCGGTGGCCCGCGACGTCCCCGGCGCGGCGGGTGCGATGAGCCGATCCGCAAACCACTCACCCACCCAAGGCCTTTCCGGCTACCCATCACTTGGGATCAGCTGCACCCAGAATAAGAAGTCTTCCCCCACCGCGCCGAGGACGTCGCGGGCCACCGGGGAACGCTTGCTACCGTAGTTTTCGGGGGGCTTCTGCTAGGATGGTCTTCACGATGTCCCATTGCTGTTCTGTCAGGTCCATCCATGACTCATACACCCCTGATACCAATCCACATAAATAGCTAGTATATTAGAGGAGAAGTGTTAGGAAGTAGATTCTGATTGAAGGTGACTTGTGAGGCCCTTGGTTTCAATGTGTTTGTGCGAGTTCGTGCGTCTATCCGGCTATTGGGAGCTTGGCTCTTTTCTTTGAGTTTGCTTGGATCCAGTGATCGAGTTGAGAAGAATGCGGGTCTGCTGGCGGCAGGATTGGATGGTTCTCAAAGGAGCTCCGCGGAGGCGAAGGAGGCCGTCGCTTGAGATTAGCTCGTTGGGAAGACCTGCGCTTCCCCCTCTTCCCCGGCGCTCAGGCGCAGGACGGCTGTGGCGTGAGCCGCGAGCGGGAAGGTGTCCCCACCCGCTAGGGGCTGCCTACCCTGGCCCAAGCCGTTCTCGCTCGCGGTGTCGATGATGGCCGTCCACTGGACGGTTTCGGGCTGGCCGGGGAGCACGAAGTTCTTGGGCTTGTGCTCGGCGTTGAAGAGGAGGACAAAGGAGTCGTCGTGAGCCGAGCGACGCCAATCCCGCTTCCGCGTGCGCGCGCTTCCCGTGAGCAACATCCCGATCCGTTTGCGGTCGGGATCGTGCCAATCGTCGTGATGCATGAGACAGCCGTTGGCGCGGAACCAGAGCACATCCCGCACTTGATCCCCTCGGAGAAAGTTCCCTTCCAAAAATCCGTGGCGTCGAAAAATGGCATGGCGCTTCCGGAGCGCGATCAGCTCTCGGACAAAGACCTGGAGATTCTGCCCGTCCTCATCCCAGCGCCAGTCCAGCCAACTGATTTCATTGTCCTGGCAGTAGGCGTTGTTGTTTCCTCGTTGGGTGCGACCAAACTCATCGCCCTGCATGAGGAAGGGTATGCCTTGGGAGAGAAAGAGTGTGGTGAGAAAGTTGCGCGCTTGCCGCTGCCGGAGCGCGCGCACCGCGGGATCCTCGCTCGGGCCTTCCTGGCCGCAATTCCAGGAGAGGTTGTGGGCCTCGCCATCCCGGTTCTCTTCTCCGTTTTCGAGATTTCGCTTTTCGTGGTAGCTCACGAGGTCGCGCAAGGTGAAGCCATCGTGAGAGGTCAGGAAGTTGACGCTGGCTTGGGGTCCGCGGTAGCGATAGTAGTCTTCGCTCCCGGTCAGGCGGTAGGCGAACTGCGCCAAGAGGCCGGGGTCGCCTTTCCAAAATTGCCGCAGGCTATCGCGGAATTTCCCGTTCAATTCCCGCCAAGGCCGGGGAAAGCCGCCCACTTGGTAGCCATCGTGGCCCAGGTCCCAGGGTTCGGCGATGAGCTTGACCTGGCTCAGGACGGGGTCTTGCCGGACCGCGCGGAAGAAGGAACTCTCCGAGTTGAAATAGCGTCCCTCCCGGCCCATGACGGGCGCGAGGTCGAAGCGGAAGCCATCCACTCCCATGACTTCCACCCAGTAGCGCAGGCTGTCGAGCACCAGGCGGACCACCATGGGGTGCCCCATGTTGATGGTGTTGCCGGTGCCGGTGACGTCCCAGTAGTGAGCCAGATTTTCGGGCGAGAGGCGGTAGTAGCTGAGGTTGTCGATGCCGCGGAAGGCCAGGGTCGGCCCGCGCTCGTTTCCTTCGCCGGTGTGGTTGTAGACCACATCCAGGATCACTTCCATTCCGGCGGCGTGAAAGGCGCGCACCATTTCCTGGAATTCCCGCACCTGGCCCCCCAAGGGCCCGGAGGCGCTGTATTCGGCATGGGGCGCGAAGAATCCAATGCTGCTGTAGCCCCAGTAATTGGTTCGGCCCTTTTCGACTAGGAATTGGTCGTCCACGTGATGGTGAAGCGGAAGGAGTTGGATGCTGGTGATCCCTAATGATTCGAGATAGGCAAGGGCGCCGGGGCTGCCCAGCCCGGCGTAGGTTCCCCGCAGGGGTTCGGGCACGAATTCGGCCAGTTGGGTGAAGCCTTTCACGTGGGCCTCGTAGACGATGGTTTCAGAGAGCGGGACTTGGGGGCGGGAGGTGCCCTGCCAGTCAAAGTCCACCGCCACCACCAAGCTTCGCGGGACGCTTTCGGCCGAGTCGAAGGGGTCGGGCTCTTCGGTTCCGGGTGAGGTCGCGAGCGCTCCCCGCTGCGCCTCCTGCCCAAGGATCGGCCCCGTGATGGCTTTGGCGTAGGGATCGAGCAGGAGCTTGTAGGGATTGAAGCGGTGCCCGCTCTGGGGCGCGAAGGGGCCGTGGACCCGGTAGCCGTAGGGGGTGCCGGGGCCGACGCCGGCCAGGGCCCCGTGCCAGACCCCATCGGTGCGATGAGGCAGGCGCACTCGCGCGGTTTCGCGCTGGTGGTCTTCGGGGTCGAAGAGACAGAGGTCGACCGCCCAGGCGTGCTCAGAAAAGAGGGCGAAGTTCGTCCCACCCGCTTGGGGCGTGGCTCCCAGGGGCGATGGCAGGCTGTCCGGTAGGAGTTTCACAGAAGCCCGAGGTTCAGCGGGGAGAGCGGGCAAAGCTTCCGGAGGGGCCTCATTTGACCGCGGCGGCCACGGGCTCGACTTTGGCGGCCGGCTTTTTACCCTTGGGCTGGACTTTGAGAAAGGTTTGGAGGGTGGTTTCCCAGTTGTCCAGAAGACGCTGGGCCTTCGGGCTGCCCGTGAGCTCCTGGTGACGGGTGATGAGCTGCTTCACGACGGCGATGTCCTCGGGGTCTTCGAGCGCGACGGGCTCGACCATTTCATCGTTGTAAATCCGATGGAAGGTGTCGTTCTCGTCATAGATGTAGGCGGTGCCCCCGCTCATGCCGGCCCCGAAGTTTTTTCCAGCGCCGCCCAGGACGACGACCAAGCCGTTTGTCATGTATTCGCAGCCGTGGTCGCCAATGCCTTCTACCACGGCCGTGCCGCCCGAATTGCGAACGCAGAAGCGCTCGCCTCCTCGCCCGTTGGCAAAGAGGTAGCCACCGGTGGCTCCATACATGACGGTGTTGCCCACGATGGAGTTGGCGTGCGGCACGAAGTCCGGGTGCGCCTGGTCGGAGGGCTTGATGATGATCTCCCCCCCACACATGCCTTTGCCGACGTAGTCATTGGCCTCGCCGCTCAACTCGATCTTGATGCCCCCGCAGAGGAAGGTGCAGAAGCTCTGTCCGGCACTCCCTCGGAGTCTGAGGGAAATGGTGCCCTCGGGCAGGCCGTGGTCGCCGTAGCGGCGGGCGATTTCTCCGGTAAGTTTGGTGCCGATGTTTCGGTGAGTATTCCGGATGGGGTAGGAGAGTTCGACGGGCGTTTTCTGGGCGATCGCTTCCCGGGCGTCGAGTAGGATCTGGTCGTCGAGCGGTGGCTCGTGGATGCCGTCGTTTCGCTCTTCCACGCAGTAGCGCTCTCCCTGCTTGGCGGTCACGTTTTTGAGAATGGGCGCCAGGGAAATGGTGTTGGCTTTGGGGTGGTCGAGCACTTCCCGCTGCCGGAGAAACTCCGGCCGGCCGATGAGATCGTTCAATCTGCGCACGCCCAGGTTGGCCATGATTTGGCGACATTCCTCGGCCACGCCATTGAAGAAATTGACGACCATTTCCGGGGTGCCCTTGAACTTGGCGCGGAATTTCGGCGAGGTGGTGGCCACGCCCACCGGGCAGACATTCAGGTGGCACTTGCGGACGTAGACGCAGCCCATGGCGATGAGGGCGATGGTGCCAAAGTTGTATTCCTCCGCGCCCAGGATGGCGGCCGTGATGATGTCCTGTCCTGTGCGGAGTCCCCCATCGGTCCGCAGGGTGATGCGGTCGCGCAGTCCGTTTAGCAAAAGCACTTGCTGGGTCTCGGCCACGCCCAACTCCCAAGGGAGCCCGGCGTGCTTGATGGACGAAAGGGGCGAGGCCCCCGTGCCCCCCTCCCAGCCGGAGACCAGGATGATGTCGGCATTGGCCTTGGCGACCCCGGCCGCGATCGTGCCCACCCCCGTCTCGGCCACCAATTTCACGCAGACCCGGGCCTTGGGGTTCACTTCCTTCAGGTCGTGAATGAGCTGAGCCAGGTCCTCGATGGAGTAGATGTCGTGGTGGGGAGGCGGGCTGATGAGCTGCACGCCGGGTTGGGTTTTGCGAAGCTTGGCAATGACGCCGGTGACTTTGTGCGCGGGGAGCTGGCCGCCTTCCCCCGGCTTGGCTCCCTGAGCCATTTTGATTTCCAGCTCTTCGGCGTTCACCAGATACTCCGCACTCACACCGAAGCGACCGGAGGCAATCTGTTTGATCTTGGAGTTGGCCCAGTCGCCATTGGCCCACGGGGTGAAGCGCTTGGGGTCTTCTCCCCCTTCGCCCGAGTCCGACTTGCCGCCGATCCGGTTCATGGCAATGGCGAGCGTTTCGTGGGCCTCCGGGCTGAGCGCTCCCATGGACATGGCGGCGGTGGTGAAGCGGCTGCGAATGTCTTCGATGGGCTCCACCTCATCGATGGGCACCGGCCCCGACGCGGCTGGGACCCATTCCATGACGTCCTTGAGGCCCACCGGGCGGCTTTTCAGGATTTCTTTGACGTAGTCATCGTAGTCCTCCGATTTGCCCGATTTCACAAAAGTGTGGAAGTTCTTGATGACCCCGGGGTCGACCACATGGGTTTCGCCGCTGCGGCGGTAGATGTTGTAACCGGGATCGCCCAAGGCCTTCTCCTCCCCTTCGTAGCCCGAAAAATGGCGCTGGAGGGCTTCTTGGCCCACGTCGAGGAAGCCAATGCCGTCGATCTTGGAATGGGTGCCGGTGAAGCAGCGGTCCACCAGGCCCTGGCCCAGACCGATGGCTTCAAAGATCTGGGCACCCTGGTAGCTATTCAGGACTCCAATGCCGATCTTGGACATGATCTTGAGGAGGCCCTTTTCCAGTCCGTAGCGATAATTCTTGAGCGCCTGCAAAGTTTCCACGCCCTGGAAGTCCTTGGTTCCTTTGGCGATTTCATCGCGAATGCTGGCGTAGCCGAGGTAGGGGCAGATGGCGGTCGCCCCGTAGCCGAAGGTCACGGCCAGCTGGTGGGGATCCCGCACTTCACCCGTTTCCACCACCAGAGAACAGCGCATGCGGGTGCGCTTGCGACTGAGGTGATGGTGGACTGCGCCGACCGCCAAGAGGGCCGGAAGGGCGACGCGCTCGGGGCTGACTCCGCGGTCACTGAGCAGCAAAATGACCTTCCCGTCTTCGACCGCTTCCTCGGCCGACTGGCATAAGGCATCCAGCGCCGGCTCGAGTCCTTTCGCGCCCTCCGCCACCGGCCAAGTCAGGTCGAGCAGCTGGCAGGGGAATTCGTCCAGGTCCTGAATGGCCTCGATCTGGTGTTCGAAGAGAATCGGGCTCTCGATGTTGAGGACCTTGGCGTGCTCGGGGGTCTCTTTTAGGATATTGCGTTCGGGGCCCAAGCCCGCTGCCAGCGACATCACGAGTCGCTCGCGGATGGGGTCGATCGGGGGGTTGGTCACCTGCGCGAAGAGCTGCTTGAAGTAGGTCGAGAGCAGCCGGGGCTTGTGCGAGAGAATCGAGAGCGGGATGTCATCGCCCATGCTGTGGACGGCCTCTTGACCGCCCACGGCCATGGGCTGGATGGCCATTTTGATTTCCTCTTGGCTGATGTCGAAGGCCAGCTGCCGCTTGACCAAGTCCGCGCCCACGATGGATTCGGTGGGCTCGACGGGGTCGGGGGTGGTCAGTTGGTCCAGCTCGGTCCGGTTTTGCCGGATCCACTCGCCGTAGGGCTGGGCTGCCGCCAACTCTTCGCGAATGGCTTGATCCCCAAGGAAGCGACCGCTCGTGGTGTCGATGCTGAGCATTTCGCCCGGGGCCAAGCGCCCTTTTTGCACCACGATTTCGTCGGGCAACTCGGCCACGCCCACCTCCGAGCCGAGACTGAAGAGCCCATCCTGGGTGATTTTGTAACGCGCTGGGCGCAGCCCATTGCGGTCGAGCGTGGCGGCGACCGTTCTTCCATCCGTGAAACAGACGGCGGCCGGCCCATCCCACGGCTCCGAGAAGGAGCGGTGATACTGGTAGAAGGCTTTCACGGGCTCGCTCAGGAAAGGATTGGCCCGCCAGGCCGGAGGGATCAGCATGGACATGGCGTGCTCGACGCGACGCCCCGAGAGCACCAGCAACTCGAGCGCGGCGTCCAAGCTGGCGGAGTCGGATTCTTGGTGGTCGATGACATCACGAATGAGGGCGATGTCCTCGCCCCAGATTTCGTGCTGCATGTCCCCCTCACGCGCGGTGATCCAGTTTCGATTGCCTCGCACCGTGTTGATTTCTCCATTGTGGGAGAGCATCCGGAAGGGGTGGCAGAGCGCCCAAGTGGGAAAGGTGTTGGTCGAAAAGCGCTGGTGGTAAAGGCAGATGGCCGTCTCAAAATCCTTGTTTTTCAGATCGTCATAGTAGGCGGGGAGGCCGGTGGCCACGGCCAAGGCCTTGTAGGAAATCATGCGGCCCGAGAGGGAGGGGATGTAGAAGCCGGAGATGCCGTTTTTCTTGGCCAGGCGAGTGATTTGCTTGCGGCAGAGATAGAGTTCGCGCTCGAACTTGTCCGCGTCGGGTTCGCCTTGCTGTTGCAGAAGAAGCTGCTTGATGACGGGCTCGGAACAGCGCGCGATCTCGCCCAGGGCCTCGCTTCGAACGGGCACATCCCGCCAGCCCAGCACCGTCACCCCCCGGCTCCGGATGAGGTCTTCGCTCAGATCCATGATTTGGCGGGCCTGCTCGGGCTGGGTCGGCAGGAAGAAGACTCCCACTCCGAGGTTGGCGGGTTCGATGCCCTTGGCTCCGCGTTCTTCGGCCAGGGCGCCGAAAATTTTGAAGGGAATTTGGGAGAGAATGCCCGTGCCATCGCCGGTCTTGCCATCGGCATCCACGGCCCCCCGGTGGGTCACATTGCAGACGGAGCGAATGGCGGTCTCGAGAACACGGAAGGATTTCTCGCCCGGGATGGAAGCCACCATCCCGACGCCGCAAGCGTCCTTCTCGTTTTCCAGCCGATGAAGACTGCCTTGGTTGGGAATCTCAAGCTCGTGCAAATACATGTCCGGTCCTCCGCTTGGGTTGAACGCAACGGAAAGGGAGTGAACGCTGCAAGGAGCGTTCCGCAGGGCTGCCTTTTCCGAGGGCCGTCCCGCTCGACGGCATTACGTGCCTGCCGCCGAGCGGGTCGGTAAGGTAGGCCAAAAGCTGAAATTGCGAGCCCTTTTTTGTGGCTGCTTGGGGCCGGGCGTTTTTCGGTTTCCGCGTTCCCTAAAAAATGCTTTAGAACAAGGGTATGCACTACGCCGAGCTCAAGCGCTTCCACGACCTGCCTCTCTTTGAACTCCTGCAAAAGGCCCGCCGCGTCCACGAAGCGCACTGGCCGGAAAACGAAGTCCAGCTCTGCACCCTCTTGAGTATCAAAACCGGAGGCTGTTCGGAAGACTGCTCCTATTGCGCGCAAAGTTCCCACTACTCCACGGGAGTCGATCGCGAGCGGCTCCTCTGCGTGGACGACGTCATGGAACGAGCGGAGGCCGCGGTGGCCAATGGCTCGACCCGCTTCTGCATGGGCGCGGCTTGGAAGGGGGTCAAAGCCGGCACCCCCCGCTTCGACAAAGTCTGCGAAATCGTGCGAGAAGTTTCCAAGACCGGGATGGAAGTCTGCGTGACCCTCGGGGAGCTGGATGCCGAAGCAGCCCACCAACTTCGGGAAGCCGGCGTCACGGCTTACAATCACAATATCGACACCTCGCCCGAGCACTACCCCAACGTCGTCACGACCCACACCTTCGAGGATCGACTCCGCACCATCGGCCACGCCCAAGAGGCCGGCATGAGCGTCTGCTGCGGGGGCATTCTCGGTCTGGGGGAGAACACCGAGGACCGCCTCAAAATGATCGAAGTCATCTCCGAGTTCTCCCCCCAGCCTGAAAGCGTGCCCATCAACAAGCTCATGCCCATGCCCGGCACCCCGCTGGCTGGGGGAGAGCCGGTCACAGTCTTTGACCTCGTCCGCATCATCGCCGTGACCCGCCTCGCCGTGCCCCAGGCCAAGGTCCGCCTCTCGGCCGGCCGGACCGCCTTGAGTGAAGAAGGCCAAACCCTCTGCTTCTTTGCCGGGGCCAATAGCATTTTCTACGGCGAGAAACTTTTGACGGCCAAGAACCCGCAGGTCGAGGCCGACCAAGCGCTCATCGCCAAGCTCGGCATGGCCCCCCAGGCACCCAAGCCGCTCGCCCCGGCCGAAGCCGCCGAGATGCTGGCCTGAATCCCCAGCCCCTCGTCCATCGCCACCGCGGGAGGCTACTTTCTCCTCTCTCTGCTAGGTCTCGGCAGACACTCGTAGTAAAATGGCGAATATGAACCCTCGAGCTCTTCTCGTGAGCCTGGTGGGGGCAACCCTTCTCTTGCTCGCCCTCTTTTTGCTTCCTCCCCCTTCCGCTTCAGACAAGGCGGCGTCAGAAAATGGTTCGAGCGACGCCCGAGACCTCCCCCAAGCCACCACCCCTTCCGCTTCCCACTCGAGCGACCCGGCCGCCTCCCCCGCCTCCCTCCGGCCCGCCCGCCCGTCGCTCTCTTCCCAACCTGCTTTCGGCCAGCGGCCGAAGAACTCCCACGACCTCCAAAAACTGGCCACTCTCCTCCGCAGGGACACCGACCCCCTCCAGCTGGCCGAAAAGGCGGATGGCAGCCGCTTTGTCTCCCTCGAAGGCACCTTCCAAACGGCCTCCCTCGCTCGTCGACGGGCGGACGGCACCTTCGAAATCGTCTGCTTCGAAAACTTCTCCCAAGCGGAAAAGTTTCTTCTGAAACCCCCGCCTCCCGTCCAGCCACCGCAGGACGAGCCTCTGCAAGACGAGCCCCCGAAAGTGACCTACACAGAACGATGACACCTCGCTCTCTGCTTGGATGGGGTCTGGGGCTCGTTGGGTGGCATGCCGCCCTCGGGGCAGAGTTTGAGATCCAATTCAACGATGGAGCCGACTTCGGCTTCAATGACACCACCGCCGTCTCGCCCGTCGGGGGCAACACCGGCACCACCTTGGGCCAGCAGCGTCGTCTCCTCATGGAACGGGCGGCCGCCATTTGGGGGGGCTACTTGCAGAGCGAGGTCCCCATCGTGATCGCAGCCCGCCATCTCCAACTGGGCGGCTCCAACTTCTCGGCCACCCTTGCCTTCGCCGGGCCGGAGGGCTTCTTCGAAGGCTTCCCGAACGCGCCCCAAGAGGACGTCCTTTACGCCTCGCCGCTTGCCGACAGCCTGCGCGGCGCGGACAACGACCCCGGCCAGGCCGACCTCTCCGTCACCATCAATGAATCCGTCGACTCCAGCCCCTTCGTGCTCGGCGGCGCCGGCTACTACTACGGCTTGGACAATGAAGCCCCCGCGGGCCAGGTCGACCTCCTCTCCACCCTGCTTCACGAAATCGGCCACGGACTCGGCTTCCTCTCCGGAGTCGACGAAACCGACGGCACCCTCCTGGGCGGCCTGCCCGACAGTTTCACCCTCCGGATCTATGACGAGGAGACCGATAAAGCTTGGCCCGCCATGACCAATGCCGAGCGCCAGGCCTCCGCCATCAACGCCCCCGACCTCACCTTCCGTGGACCCGCCACCCAACAGGCCTCCCTCCGCCAACTGAAACCTGAATTCGGGGACGTGGTCGTCCGCCAGCTCGACAGCACGGGAGCCGTCGTGCAAACCTTTGCCGCCCAAGCGGGCGACTTTGGCTGGGGCTTGGCTCCCTGGGGCCTGACCGGCGCGCTCGTCTTGGTCGATGACGGCTCCGGCGTCACGAGCGACGCCTGCTCTGCCCCCTTCGCCAATGCCGAAGCGCTCCTCGGCCGGATCGCCCTCATCGACCGGGGCAGCTGCAACTTTGACGACAAAGTGAAGCGAGCCCAAGACGCCGGGGCCCTCGGCGTCCTCATCGTCAACAACGCCGGGAATGACCTCGTCTCCATGCAGGGAAACAACGAAGAAATCCTCATCCCCTCCCTCTTCCTCGGGCAAGCAGACGGGGACACCCTCAAGTCCCTCCTCCCCGGCGCGCTCGTGCGACTGGAACAAACCGGCCCCCGCGCCGGCTCCACCGCCGAGCAAGTGCGGCTCTACGCCCCCAATCCCACCCAATCCGGCTCCAGCGTCTCCCACTGGTCGCTCGACGCCTACCCCGACCTCCTCATGGAGCCTTCCATCGCCAGCTCCCGCCTACCCGACCTCGACCTCACCTTGCCCGCCTTGCGAGACATCGGCTGGCCAGTCGAAAACCTCGCGCTGCCCTATTACACCTACGCCCTCTGGGCCGAAGACCAGCTCTCCAGCAGCCAAAATGGGCCGACCGAAAACGCCGATGGCGACCGCTTCACCAACTTCCAAGAATACGTCTGGGGCAGCGACCCCCTCTCGGCGGCCAGCGTCCCCTCGGCCGTGCAGCTCGACGCCCTCGGCAGCGCCACCTACCGACTCACCTACCAGCGCAACGCCCTCGCCGGAGACATCTATTACCAACTCGTGGAAAGCAGCGACCTCACCCTGCCGGAGAACCCCGCGCTGGACGGCTTGGACTTCTTCCAAAGCGCCACCACCGCGCTCGCCGAAGACCAGGTGCGAATCCAGCTAGAGATCACCTCCAGCGCCCCCGAGAAAGCCTTCTTCCTCATCGAAGCCGAACCCTTCCTCTCGGAGTAATCCCTCCCCTTTCCCTACTCCTCCCAGAGAGTAACATGCCAAGCGATGGCTCGCGCCCAAAGCATCGCCTATTTCTTCTGGCTCACCCTCCTGACCTCCGCCCTCTCAGCGGAGTGGGAAACGCTCGAAGGCTGTCGCTTGCTTCCCAGTTCCAAAAATGACGGCGACTCCTTCGTCGTCGCTCATCAAGACCAAACCTACACCTTCCGCTTGTATTTCGTGGACGCGCCCGAGACCGTCTTGTTCTATCCAGAACGCGTCCAAGACCAAGCCGCCTACTTCGAATCGGACATGGACCAAATGGTCCGCCTCGGGCACGACACCGCGGAATTTGCCCGGCGCTTCCTAGCTCGGCCTTTCACCGTTCACACCCGCTGGAGTGATGCCATGGGCCACCACAAGCGCTATGCCGCCCTTCTCTACAATGACCAAAAAGAGAGCCTCATCGAAGCCTTGGTCGCCCAGGGCTACGTCCGAATCAAAGGCTTCCAGCCTCCTTCCGCCTGGCCCGGCGGGAAAGACGCGTCGGACTACCATCGCTTGCTCACCAAACTGGAGCGTCAGGCCCAGCAAAGCCGCCAAGGCGCCTGGCGCACTTGGCGGCGAGAGGACGACCGCACGGCGCTTTCCTTCTTCGCGGAGACCGAAGCCAATCGAGATGGCTTAATCGATGTCAACTCCGCCCGGGAAGACGAGCTCAGGCAGCTCCCCGGAATCGGCCCGGTCTACGCCAAACGCCTCGTCGAGTCCCGCCCCTTCTTCCACCTGGACGACTTGGTCAAAGTGCACGGCATCGGCCCCCTCACCCTGGAGCGCCTCAAGCCCTTGGTGACCCTCTCGCTGCCAGCGGCCTACGCGGACACCGCCCGCTCCTACCTCCTGGACCCGAACCAATGGGCCAACCGGCAAATCCAGCTTCGTGTCAAAGGCTTGCACGCGCTCGACCTCGAAGCGCCGGAAGGCTTTGACGTCTTCACCGCGGCCACGGGCTCGCCCGAAGTCGAAGGCGGAGCGCTCCGGCTCTACTTGCCCAAAGAGCAAACCGAAGAAGCCCAGAATTACTTCGAGCGCAGCCAGCAACCCGCCACCCTCTCGGTCTACTTCTTCCGCTATGAAAAGGAATGGGTCGCGGTCCTCCGTCGAAACTAATCCCAAGCGCCCGCCGCCAACAAGAGAACGGGAGCTTAGTAAAAAAAGCTGCCAGCTCGATCTCCCCGAAACCCTTTCCCAAATCAATTCCCTCCCCCGACCCCTCCGAAAAAAATCCACCCCATGAAAGACCTCTTCCAAAACCTCGCCACCGTCGGCGTCTTTCTCTCGACAGCCCTCGCCCACGCGGAAAGCCCTTCCCCAGCGCCCCTCAGCGAATGGACCACCTTCCTGACCGCGGAGCAAGTCGCCCAGAAAACCTCGGATCCTCGGACCATCCTGGTGGACGTTCGCCAAGCCGAAGCCTACCTCGCCGGTCATCTGCCCGGTGCCATCAATTTGCCCGGGAGCTTTTGGCGCACCCCCAAGGCCTCCCCGGGCGAAGGCGATAGCCAATACCTCTTCCGCCGGGAAGACGGCACCGCCGATGTGGCCCGGTATGAGCGCTTTTTAGGGGAAGCGGGCATCGCCCACGACTCCCCCGTCATCATCTACGGAAACCACGCTGGAAAAACCGATGGCACCATCCCCGCCATGATCCTCGATTGGCTGGGTCACGAAAGCGTCTACTTTCTCGACGGCTTGGGAGCCGAGGAATGGACCGCGGCCGGTTTCGCGCTCTCACAAAGCCCCTCGGTTCGGGAAGCCACCACCTACCACGCCACCCCGAAGGCCGATTTCGTCTGGAACTTGGACCAGGTTCTGGCCCACCTGCGTGATCCTGACGTGCTCTTCATCGACACTCGCTCGCTCGCCGAATACACCGGAGACGAAAAGCGCTCCAACGCCCACGGCGGGCACATCCCGGGGGCCATCCGGCTGGATTACCTCGATCACCTCGAAGAAGACAGCAAGCGGGTCCTCCCCCCGGCCCAAATCCTGGCCTCCTTGGAGGAACGAAACATCGACCGACAGAAAACCCTCGTCCTCTACTGCCAAACCTCCACCCGCGTCAGCCTGCTGGCGCTGGCGCTCGGAGACCTCGGCTTCCCAAAAGTCGCCGTCTACGATGCCAGCTGGCACGAGTATGGAAACCGCTCCGACACCCCCATCGCCCGCTAGCAGGGAACCCCCAGGTCTTCTTGCGAAGTCATCGGTAGCGCCACGCATCCCGGCCGACCCCTTCCCTCGGGATGGCCCCGCTGACCCAGTCTGTGTGGTGATGCACTGTGTCCCATGAAAACCATTAGCCTAACGGAGGAGGCTTACGCGCGATTGAAGGCTTGGAAGCTTTCCCCGAAGGAGTCCTTCTCCCAGGTCGTGCTGAAGGCGGTTCCCAAGCGGGGAACCGCGGCTGATTTGGATAGGGCTTTTGATGCTTTGGGAACGCCGAGTGCCGAGCAGTGGGAAAGGATGGAAGCGGCCTTGGCAGAAGGCAATGACTGGCGGAGCCATGGCGATGCTTGGGCGCAGGAGCCGGGGCGAGCGCGATCGCAAGCCAGTCGGCCCTCGTGACCCATAACCAGGAGGAATTCCAGCGCGTGCCAGGCTTGCGCCTCGAATCCTTCTGAACTCACCGGCAGCCCGCCGCGTCCCCCTCTAGCCCGTCAGCCAACAAAAAAAAGACCGGGCGGTTTCCCGCGCCGGTCTTTTTGTATGGAATGGACTTTCGCTGGTTTCTCAGACAGAGGCCGTGCCCTTCGCTCCGCGGTAGCTGACTTCAGCTTTCTTGGGAGCGGTTTTGATAAGAGACTGGCGGCTGAGTTTGAGTCCGCGATAGAAGATGGTGTTGGTCATGTTCTTAGTTTCCTTTCTGTGATGAATGGGGATGGTTTGAGAGAGCGTTTTGCGCTCAGAGATTGACGGTGCCTCGGGCGCCGCGGTAGTAGACTCGTTCTTGGTGGGCGGCGTGAGGAGCGTCCAGTTGGACATCGGCTTCAGCGCCGCGGTAGGTGATGTGGGCGGTGTGAGGGGCTTGCTTTTTGAGCGCTTCGGCCTTCACTTTGGCTCCGCGATAGATGATGTGGGTCATGTTTTGGTTTTCCTTTCTTGGTTGTTTGTTGTTTTGAATGGATTCAGCAAGTTTCGCTGATGGCACCCTAAATCGCACTCCGCGTGCCAAGCCCTTTTTTCCTTCGTAAGCCCTTCAGTGTGAATGACTAAAGATTTTCGGGCTCTTCCCCCCTTGCACCGTTCCTGCCCAAGGGTTGAACAGGCGGTGATCACTGGTTGACCACTTCGCATGCCGAGCTCCTTGCCGATCGCCATCACAGGACTGGGAATCGCCACCTCCTTGGGGCGCACTCTCTTGGAGCACGAAGCTCGCTTGGAGCGGGGCTTGACCAGTTTTCGCCCGCTCTCCAAGCTCTATCCCGACGCCTCCTTTGGGGAAACGCGGGGCGCCTGGGTCCCCCGAGAATGGCTGGCCCATCGTAAGTTTGGGCCAGCCAGCAATCTGGCGCGCCTCTGCGCCCTCGCGGCCGTGGAAGAGGCGGGGATCGAGCCCCCCCAGCTGCAAAACGCGGGCCTGTTTCTGGGAACCAGTCGGGGGAACGCGGCGGGATGGTTGGAGCCTTGGCCTGGGCACCGGCCCTTTGGCCTCTTGGCTGCCAGCAATTCCATTCACAGCGAGCCCGCCGCGGCCGTCAGCTTGGAGCTGGGAATCCAAGGCCCTTGGCAGGTCCAGGCCAGCGGTTGCTCTGCCAGTCTGGACGCGCTGGGCCTGGCGCTCTTGCACCTGCGGGCCGGGCTCCTGGAACGCGCTCTGGTGGTGGGAGTCGACCTCCCCATCGTCCGCCCGCTCCTGGAGACCTACGCCCGCTCCGGCGTGCTCGCGCAGCGGGAGGCGTGCGACCCCTATGACCCCGGCACCGATGGCTTCCACCCCGGCGAGGCGGGAGCCGCCCTCCTCCTAGAAACTCTTCCCGCGAGCCAAGCCCGTTCGCATCCGCAACTGCTCGGCTACTGGGCCAACAGCGACGCCGCCAACCTCATTGGGAGCCCGGCCGAGGGCGAGCAACTGGCGGCCCTCTACCAACAAGCCCTCCAGGAACTCGCGCGCACAGGCCAGCCGCCGGCCCACCTTTGTCCCCACGCCAACGGGACCCAGAGCAATCGCCGGAGCGAAAGCGCCGCCCTGGCCCTGGCCTTCCCCGAGCAGAAGCCCACCCTCCATCTCTTGAAGCCCTTCACCGGGCACAGCGTGGGCGCGAGCGGGCTCGTGGAAACAGTCCTCCTGGCCCACTACCTTCGTCGGGGCCTGCTGCCACCCAACCTGGCGGGTCGAACTTCCCTGCCGGGCGCGCCCCTCCCAGGGGAGCCCGTGCCGGTGGCCGGCACCGTGCTGAACACGGCCATCAGCATGGGCGGACACAATGCCACCGTCGCCCTAGCCGCGGCCGAGAGCCCTTGAAGCCCGGCCTGCCCGGCGGGGCGCCGATCCCGGATTTGGCATTGCTCTTTGCCCGAGCGGTCCTTTCTTCAGGCGCACCGCCTCTCTCCTCGCATGAAACCGACCAAAGCTGTCCTCACGGCCGCCAGTCCCGACCACCGCACGCTTGCCTTGCAGAAGTTGGTCGATCGGGATGGGCGGGAACGCTCCGTTCTGGAAATCCTTCTCCGGGAAATTCATTCTGCCGCCATCGAAGACGTCTGCGTCATCGTGCACCCGGGCGATGGCGAAGCCTACCGCCAAGCGACCGAACGCGTGCCGGTGCGGCTCACCATGATCGAACAGGCCGAAAAGCGCGGCTACGGGCACGCCCTCTCGCTCGCCAAGGACTTCGTGGCCGGCCAGCCCTTTCTCCACACCGTCTGCGATCACCTCTTTCTCAGCCACGATCCCGAACGCTCCTGCGCCCAGCAGCTCCTGGAAGCGACCGACCGGGAAGACTGCGCTCTCTCAGCGGTCCAATCCACGCGGGAAACAGACATCCACCATTTTGGGGCGGTCGCGGGCAGCCTTCTGCCCACCGAAGGGCCGGACACGCTCTACGAAATTCGCAACGTCGTCGAGAAACCCACGCCGACTGAAGCCGAGCAGCGCCTCCTGGTTCCGGGCCTGCGGGCCGGCCGTTACCTGACCTTCTTTGGCATGCACGTGCTCCCCCCCCTCGTGCTCGAGCTTCTTCAGCAAAAAGTGGAGGCCGCCGCTGCCACGGGCGATCCCGCCCCCATCCAGCTCTCTCCCACCCTGGCGGAGCTCGCCCAGCAGCAGCAATACGGCGCGCTTCTCATCCGAGGGGAGCGACACCACATCAGCATGAAATACGGCCTCTTCTTCACCCAACTGGCACTCGCCCTCAATGGCTCGGAAAAAGCCGAAGTGCTCACCGAATTGGTGGAACTCATGGCCCGCACCCAATCCTGACTCCCCGCCCTCCATGCCGAGTCAGCTCGTTCCCCTCATCACCTCCTCGGAAGCCGCCGTCCGGGATCAATCCATGGATGCGCTCTGCGAAGGGCTCTCTCTCGCGGCCTTGCTGGAGGAATGCGAGCACCTGGACCGCTTCCGCCGGGAAACCGAAAGCCTCTACCAGCGGGTCCGCGCGCTCTTCTTCTTGGCGGCCCTCTACCGCTTCCACCTCCCCCAACGCGAAGGACTCGTCGAAAGCGGCCACGTGCCCTACGAAGGCTACAGCCTCCTGATGGAGCGTCGCTTCGCGGAAGCCATCGAAGTCTTTCGCCGAACGGCCGAGCGGGAGGGGGGGAGCGAGACCATCGCGAGCGCTCTCGCAAGCACCTACCACCAACTCGCCTTCCAAACCCTGGCCGACCAAGTCCGCCTCAGCGTGCGCTCGGTGGCCGGCAATCGCTGGATGTTCCGCCTGGGCCACCCCTACGACCAACCCCTCCGCATCCGCAAAGAACTCCTGGAACGGGCCTCGGCGCGCGAACCCTTCCCCCTGCTCGTCGAACGCACCCCCGTCCGGATGGACCTAACCCACAGCGCCTGGAGTGATATCTTCTTCCTCGGCATGGACTTCCCAGAAGGAGCCAAGGTCATCAATCTCTCGGTCGACCTCGGCATCCAAGGTCGGGACACCCGCGCCGAACCCCCCATCGAATGCAGCTTCCGCGTCATTGACCAACCCGTCATCCGCCTGGTGAGCGTCGACTTGGAAACCCAAAAAGACTTCCACCAACTCAATGACCTCTTCGACTTCGCGGCCGACTACCTCGGACTGCTCAAAGCCGCGCTCGTGGCCTCTGGTCTGGTGCCCCCCGGCCTCGAAGGCTCGGGCCAAAGGCTCTCCGACCTCCTCGGCCGCCTCCTCGGCCCGGGCCTCGGCTTTGAACTGGTCAGCCAAGTCCGCGGCATCCCCAAAGGCTCCCGCCTGGCCGTCTCCACGAACCTCCTCGCCTCGCTCATCTCACTCTGCATGCGCGCCACCTCGCAGATTCGCCCCTTGGAAGGGCCCTTGGTGGAAGAAGCGGATCGTCGCCTCATCGCGGCCCGCGCCATCCTCGGGGAATGGATTGGCGGCTCGGGCGGGGGCTGGCAGGACTCGGGGGGGATCTGGCCGGGCATCAAGGTCATCTGCGGCCAACCCGCGCAGGAGGGGGATGTCGAACACGGGGTCAGTCGCGGTCGACTCATGCCGGATCACGAAACGCTCCAGCCCCCCAAGCTCGACCCCGCCATCTCGCAAAAGCTCCAAGACAGTCTGGTGGTCGTCCACGGTGGCATGGCCCAAAACGTCGGGCCCATACTCGAAATGGTGACCGAGAAATACCTTCTCCGTTCAGCCAAAGAATGGGAAGCGCGCCAAGAAGCCATCCAACTCTTGGAAGAAGTCCTCGAAGCGCTCCGCACGGGCGACATCCAGCGGCTCGGCCAAGCGACGACCCAGAACTTCTTCGGCCCCCTCCAAACCATCATCCCCTGGTGCAGCAACCTCTTCACCGAACGCCTCATCGCCCGCTGCCGCGAACGCTACCAAACCGACTTCTGGGGCTTTTGGATGCTCGGGGGCATGGCCGGCGGGGGCATGGGCTTCATCTTCGCCCCCGCCGTCAAGGCCGAGGCCCAAGCCTGGTTGGCCGAAGAAATGGTGCGCTCCAAAACCGAGCTGCAAAAGGCGCTGCCCTTCGCCATCGACCCCGTCGTCTACGACTTCCGCCTCAATGACCAAGGGACCACCGCCACCCTCCGCCGCGGCCCCGACGCCCTCCTGAAGCCCGTCTACTACCGCTTCATGCTCCCCCTCCTCGTCCGCCAAGACCCCAAGACCCTCAGCCAAGCGCAAACCCTCGAACTCCAGCAGCTGGGAGAAATCTGCCGCCAAAACGAGGAATTCCGCGCCCTCGTGCCCGACTTCTTCCAACGGCTCTTTCCCGAAACCGCGGAAGAAAAAACCCAATCCGACCTCGCCTCCCTCTTGCAGGAAAACGGCTTCGACGCCCTCCAGCACGAGCAAATCCGCCAAGACCTCCGCTCCGGCCAGATCGGCCTGGCCCAAAACCGACTCCCCCTCCGCACCAAAATCGAAGACGTGCGCCCCGAGGACATTCACGACCTCCGGCGACCCGAGGAAATCGCACCCGAAACCCTGGCCGTCGGCCAAGCCTCGCTCGCCCGGGGCGAAGTGGCCGTCGTCACCCTAGCGGCCGGCGCGGGCAGCCGTTGGACGCAAGGGGCCGGCGTCGTGAAAGGCCTCCACCCCTTCTGCAAATTCGCCGGCCAACACCGCAGCTTCCTGGAAACCCACCTCGCGAAAAGCCGCTCCATCGGGCAAGCCTGTGGCGTCTACCCGCCCCATCTCTTCACCTCCAGCTACCTCACCGAAGCACCCCTCCGGGACTTCCTCCACCATCACCAGCAATTCCACTACCCCGGGCCCGTCCTCATTTCGGAGGGCCGCTCCATCGGCCTCCGCCTCATCCCCATGGAGCGGGACCTCCGCTACGCCTGGGAAGAAACACCCCAGCAAACCCTCGACGAACAAGCGCAGAAAGTCCGTGAAAGCGCCCACGCTGCCCTCCGCGCCTGGGCTCGCACCGCAGGCGAGGGGAGTGACTACACGGACAACCTGGCCGCCCAATGCCTCCACCCCGTCGGCCACTGGTATGAAATCCCCAACCTCCTGCTCAATGGCAGCTTGGCCAAACTCATCCAAGAGCAGTCCAACTTACAATACCTCCTCTTGCATAATATCGACACCGTGGGCGCCCACCTCCATCCCGCGCTCCTGGGCCAGCACATCGAAAGCGGCAGCACCCTCAGCTTCGAAGTCATTACCCGTTGCCTCGAAGACCGGGGCGGTGGCTTGGCCCGGGTCGATGGCCATGTCGAACTAGTCGAAGGCCTCGCCCTGCCCCGGGAAGACGCCGAATTCGACCTCTCCTACTACAACAGCATGACCACCTGGATCAGCCTGGATGGCCTGCTGGCGCTCTTCGACCTCACGCGCGACCAACTGACTGACATCCCACGCATCCAAAAAAACATCCGGGCCCTGGCCCAACGCATGCCCACCTACCTCACCCTCAAAGACGTGAAAAAACGTTGGGGGAGCGGCCAGGAAGACATCTACCCGGTCTCCCAATTTGAAAAACTCTGGAGTGATATGACCCAACTCCGCGAATTGGACTGCAGCTTCTTTCTCGTCCCTCGGGAGCGCGGGCAACAGCTCAAAGAACAAGCCCAACTCGACGGCTGGCTGCGCGACGGCTCCGCCGCCTACGTCGAAAAACTCTGCGCCTGGTAGCGGCTCGCCCCAGAAAGAATTCGGACCGAGTTCGTAAAAGACGACCCGCCCCTTCCGCCGCCCCCACCAGCCGAATGTTGAGAAGCCATGCACCTCCGGGCCATACTCTCCCAGCAAACCCTCTCCCTCATCGACGAGGAGGGCGCCGTCGCCCGCACCTGGCCCCTTTCCTCGGCGGCCAAAGGGATCGGTTTCAAGGAAGGCTCCTTCCAGACCCCGACCGGGCGTTTCCTCATATGCGAAAAAATCGGCGCCGGGGAGCCACCTTACACCATCTTCAAAAACCGCCGCCCCACCGGCCTCTGGGACCCCACCACCGGCCAGCCCACGGGCGAAGACCACATCCTGACGCGCATCCTCTGGCTGAAAGGCCTCGATCCGGAAAACGCCAACACGCGCGAGCGCTACATCTACCTCCATGGCACCCACCAGGAAGAAACGATCGGTCAACCCGTCAGCCACGGTTGCCTGCGACTCACCAACCACGACATCCTCGAAGTGTTCCAAGCAGTCGAAGAGGGAACCCTCGTGGAAATCCTGGCCGAAGCCTAGTCCCAAGCCGCCCGTAGACACCGTTGGCTAAGAAAACGAAGCCGGAGCAGCGCATCCCACCTTTTTGAAACCATGGAGGGATCAGAGACCGGGTTTCAGGTTTCAAGAGCTAGGAAGATCAATCCAGTGTCCCTCGGCTGCGGCGTGGTAGTGTCGGCCTCGCGCTCTCGTCTTGCCTTGGTCCGACCCGAAGTTCACGCGGATGTTCTGCCAATTTATCCGGCAGCTTGGTATTCCCGGACGGCGCCGAAGTTCCCATACTGACTGCCTGATCGCAAAGACTTCCAGCCGCTAGAAACAGCCCAGTATTGGTGGGCCGCGACGTCCCCGGCGCGGCGGGAGCGATGAGCCGATTGGCAAACCACTCCCCCACCCAAGTCCTTTCCGGCTATCGATCACTTGGGTAACGCTGCACTCTGAACAAGAAGACTCCCCCCACCGCGCCGGGGACGTCGCGGCCCACCGGAGAAAGCTTGTTACTCTAGTTTCCGGGGGGCCAAGACGAGAGTGAGTATGGCGGTGCGGGGCGTGCCTGAACAATTGGAGGAGGATAGGAAGCTGCGGAATTTGGTAGTGAGGATGAAAAATGTGAAGATTTAATGGCTGGGCTGAATGGCGCGGGATTAAGCGGCGAGATCGTGATTTGAGTTGTGGTGATACTTGGCGTGATAGCTGGCACGGGGCTTGGTCATGAAGGTGTAGTTTTTGGGCCTTCGCTTGCGGCAACGCGGCTCG
>JBCCJK010000029.1 GCA_039027815.1 Verrucomicrobiota bacterium | reverse complement strand
GCCAGACCAAGGCGCGACGAGGGCGCGGTACAGGCACCCTAACCGAGGAGCAACGCAGGGCTGGCTCGAAAGACTCCGGCTCTTCCTTCCCCGCGCTTCAGCGCCTCTTCCCCACAACACCTCCCCTCCATTCTTCCAGTGTATTCTGGAGCTTGGTATCAGTTCGGGGAGGGAGCAAATTGTCGCTCCCAAGCCTCGAGCTTCTTGCGAAAGTACTCTGCTTTTTCTGGAAGCGATGCGGCCAAATCGACGGACTCCGAGGGGTCGGTTTCCAGGTCAAACAAGCGCAGGTCCTCTCCTTGAAGATGCGCCTTCCACTGTTCTTCTCGCAGCGCGGTCCAGCCCGGGCGGTCATTCCAGAAGTGTGCTTGGGAGCGGCGGGACTCCTGGCCCGCGAAGGAAGCCAGCAGGTTTTCGCCATCCAGCTCCTCGGGCAAATCGGCTCCCACCAAGCTCGCCAAGGTCGGCAGGAGATCGACGCCGGTGAAGATGGTTTCGGTATTGATTGACCCCGGAGGCACCTTGCCCGGCCAACGCACAAAGAAGGGCACCCGGATGCCCCCGTCATGCAGTGACACCTTGCGATCTCGCAAAGGACCGGCTGAGCCCACGCAGTTGATCAGGGTGGGGCGTTGCGCGATCCGCTCGGCCAGGCCCTTTCGATTGCCGGTCGTGCCGAGGGGCGCGGGACCGTTGTCGCTTGAGAAAATGACCAAGGTCTCCTCTTCCAGCCCCAGTTCTTGGAGGGCTGCCATGAGCCGACCCAGGTGATGGTCCAACTCCGCCACATCCGCACAATAGGCCCGCATGGCTTCTTGCACCTCTCCTTGTTCGTCGATCCACCCGAGAAACTCCCGCATTTGCGGGTTCTCGAAGTCGCTGATGTCCACCTGCAAATCCTGAAACGGTTCCAGCATATCCGGCCGGGGATCGATGTAGGAATGGGTCGGGAAAACCCACAAGTTGACGTAAAAGGGCTGCTCGCTCTCCCGGTGGCGTTCCATGAAGTCGATCGTGAGATCGACATACTTCTTGGTCGTGTTCTCGCGCCAATGAGGCGCCCGCCGCTCTTCCTTGGTCCAGCCCTCCTCGTTCCCATTGGCGATGAAATCTTCGTCCACACCGTAGTCAGCGGGCTGAGGATCGTCGGCACCCCGACCACTCATGTGCCATTTCCCAAAGTGGGCCGTCCGATACCCCACGCTCGCCAAGACCCGATAAAGATTGGGCGCCTCGGTCTCCATCTCCTTGGTCTCTTGGAAGTAATGAATGGGATAGCGACCGCTCATCAAGGCGTAGCGACTCGGCGCACACCAAGCCGCACTCATGTAGCCGTTCTCAAACCGCATGCCCTCGCGGGCAAATTGGTCCAAGTGGGGCGACTTGACATAGGGATGTCCCGTGATTCCCAGATCGCCATACCCAAGATCATCACACAGCACCAAAATGATATTCGGTTTGCCGTGGGCCAGGGAAGCCAGACAGAGAAGACTAAGGAGAAGAGACCATTTCATAGCCAAGAAAAAAAGGGCGAACGAGCCCCTAAAACGCAGAGGAAAGAGAACAGCTTACAAATTGCCCGAAAACAGGTCGAGCTAGCTGGGAATTTTCAGCGCCGCTGTCGCTTTCGGCCCTGGGAGCGGTAGCTCACCGGACGCTTTTCTTCCAGGCCCGCTTTCTTCTTGAGTTCCGCAATCTGGTCTCGGAGAAGGGCCGCCCGCTCATACTCGAGCTTCTGGGCCGCTTCCTGCATTTCGCTTTCCAATTCCTTGAGCACGGCCAGGACATCGAAGGACTCCTCCTCCGCCACCACGCTCCGGGCAGCTTGGTCGTCCTTGGCGTAGAGCTGGAGACTCTTTTGAACACCGCGCTTGACGCTCTCCGGGGTGATCCCGTGGAGCTGGTTATGAGCGATTTGTCGAGACCGGCGATACTCCGTGGCGTCTTGCAGCGCTTGGATCGATTGGGTCACTGCGTCTGCAAAGAGATAGACCTCCCCATGGACATGTCGCGCTGCCCGGCCCGCCGTCTGGATGAGGGAGGTCTCACTCCGGAGGTATCCCTCTTTGTCTGCATCCAAAATGCAAACCAAGGACACCTCGGGGAGGTCCAAGCCCTCTCGCAGCAAATTGATGCCCACCAAGATATCAAATTCCGCCGCCCGCAGTTGGCGGAGAATCTCCACCCGCTCAATGGCATCGATCTCGCTGTGGAGATAGCGGACCTTGAGTCCCACGCCGACCAAGTAATCGGTCAAGTCTTCGGCGGTCCGCTTGGTCAGGGTGGTCACCAGGACCCGCTCTCCTTTCTCGACCCGCTGCCGACAGAGTTCGATCGTCTCATCGATCTGACCTTTGAGCGGCTTGAGATGGAGCACGGGGTCGAGCAGGCCCGTCGGCCGAATGATCTGTTCGATCACCAAGGCTCGCTGTCGGTCGGTTGGATCAAAGTCCGAAATGGATTCCTCCGAGCCGCTCGCCTTGACCGCTTTGCGAAGGACCGCAAAGGGCACCCCGCCTTCGGTCGGCTTTTGGTAAGGCAGGTAGCCAGTGACATCCGGGCGGCTGTTGAGCAGCTCAAACGGCCCGGGCGTGGCCGAAACATAGAGCCGCTGATCGGTTAGCTCCATAAACTCCTCAAACTTGAGCGGCCGATTGTCGAGGGCGCTCGGCAAGCGAAATCCATGCTCCACCAAGACCGTCTTGCGAGAGCGATCCCCCTCATACATGCCGCCAACCTGAGGCACCGTGGCATGGCTTTCATCCATGATGAGAAGGGAATGGTCCGGGAAAAAATCCAATAGGGTATAAGGACGCGCCCCCGGCTCCCGCCCCGTCAAGTGGCGAGAGTAGTTCTCAATGCCTTGGCAAAAGCCCATCTCCTGCATCATCTCGATGTCATAGTCGGTCCGCTGTTTGATGCGCTGAGCTTCCAGGAACTTCTGATTGTCCTCGAAGTATTTGACTCGGGCTTCTTGCTCGCGGCGGATGGCCTGGATGGCCCGCTCCATCTTATCGCCCGGCGTCACGAACTGTTTAGCCGGGTAGAAGACGTAGCTTTCCACCTCCTGATTGACGGTCCCTGTGAGGACATCGAAGACCGACATCCGCTCCACCTCATCACCGAAGAACTCGATTCGGATGGCCTCATCATCGAGGTAGGCAGGCTGGACCTCAACCACATCCCCACGCACCCGAAAACGCCCGCGACTGAAGGCCACATCATTTCGCTCGAAGAGCATGCCCACCAGCCGCCGAAGCAACTCGTCCCGCTCCAGTTCCTCTCCCACCCGGACCGCACAAGTCATGTCCTTGAAATCGTCGGGGGAGCCCAAGCCGTAGATGCAGCTGACCGAAGCCACCACCAGCACATCCTGCCGCGTCAGAAGAGAGCCCATGGTGGACAGGCGCAAGCGCTCGATCTCATCATTGATCGAAGAATCCTTTTCAATGTAGGTGTCGGTCCGCGGGATGTAGGCCTCGGGTTGGTAGTAGTCGAAATAGGAAACAAAATACTCGACCGCGTTCTCCGGAAAGAAGCCTTTGAACTCGCTGTAAAGCTGCGCCGCCAAGGTCTTGTTGTGAGACATCACCAAGGTGGGCCGATTCATCTGCGCTACCACATTCGCCATGGTGAAGGTCTTCCCTGAGCCGGTCACACCGAGAAGGGTTTGGTGTCGATTTCCCGCGAGGAGCGACTTCGTGAGCTTGGCGATGGCCTGCTCTTGGTCGCCCTGTGGCTGGTAATCGCTCGCGAGTTGGAAGGTGTCAGGCATTAGGGAAGTCTACGGAAGGCCGTGCGACTTGGAGCTTGTCATGAAGCAGGCGATTTGTCACACTTCGGGATGCCCTCTCTCTTTCGCTGGTGGTTTCTCGGATGCGGCTTGTCCTGCGGGCCCCTCGCGGCCCAGGAAAAGACCCCCGCCGAACTCTTCGCCGAGATGCAAGACGACCGCTTCGCCGTCCGCCAGGAAGCCAGCCAAGCCATGCTGCTCTTGGCAAAGACACAGTATGACGAGGTCCTCTTCCCCCTCCTGGGAGCCTTGGCCGCGCGGGATCCCGAGCTGCAAGCCCGCAGTCGGGAGGTCTTGGAGAAGCTCTACCAAATTCGCAAGCTGGGCTCGGGCATTCCCCAGATCGGGGCCAAAGTGATCTGGTTCGGCTTTTTCAACTTTCGGGAAGGAGTCTACGCTTACCCCGCGGTCGAGAAGGTGGAGGAGGGCGGCCCGGCGGACTTGGTTGGTCTCGGGCCGACCGATGTTTTGATGGAAGTCGACGGCCTCTCCCTGCGAGGAGAGGCCCCGGTAGCGCTCTGGAATCAGTTTCTCTCCAACAGCCAAGTCGGCGCCACCCACACTCTCCTCGTGCACCACCATGCCCCTTGCTATCTTTCAGGGACGGCCTACGGCGGCAAGTGGATGAAAGAAAAGACGGTCAAGATCACCCTCGGCGCCTCCGAAATCGCGGACGAGGCGCGAGTCGAGGTCAGTTTTGAAGAATGGTTGGCCGAAGAGAGCCAGCGAATGCGCTTGGCCACCCCCTGATTTCAATCGAGCGGATAGCACCGCTGGGCCGTTCACTTGCGCAGCTTCTCAGGATCGTCGAGGGCCACGTAGGGATCGCCCGATTCACGAAGGAGCGCCTCGCCTTCTCGACGAAACTCCTCCGCCGACGGAAAGCCCTCCTCGCGCAGTCTCTTCGATTCCTGCAACTGCTCTTCGGTCATCCGGTTTTTCACCTGTTTCAGACGGACCTGCATCTTCTGCTTTTGGGTCACGGTCGTCATCCATTCGAAGGCGGCATGGGCTCGCGGGAGATTCATGGGCACCCCTTTCCAACCGCGGGCATACAACTCCCCCACCTCATCGCCCCCATAAGGCCCAATGTGACAATAGATCAGGGCGTGGCCGAGCGCTCTCCGCGCATCGCCGCGAATGGGAAGCCCATTTCGCAGACGAATGAAGAGATACTTCCCCCAGGCGTGATGGGCATAATTGTTTTTGCGCTCTATGGTATCGGTCAGAGCTTCTTCCACCAGCTTCCAGATCTCGGGGTCTTCTTTGCTGCGACCGAAGAAGGCCTCGGCCGCCAGCTCTCCCAATCTCTGGAAGCGAGCCCCCCGTTTCCAGGCTTCTTGGAGGAGGCGATTGGCATCCGCATGCGCGAGCCGCCCTCGATACTCCTTCTGAAAGCGCACCGCCCAGGGGAGAATGCCCATGGAGTGGGCGTGACGCTGGCTGACGGCACGGGCGATGTAAGGCCACCCTTCCTCGATTTTGCCTTCATCGCGCAACTCAGAAAAGCGCCGATACAAGGCCTCCGGGTAGCCTCGCTCCAAGGCTGGCTGGCGAAGCCGCTTGAAACGTTCAGTGAATCGCTCCTCTTCTACGGCGCTCAAATGATTGCGGTAGGTCTGGGTGTCGCTCACCCCCATGACTGCTAGCCAAGGGTAGGTAGGCGCCTCTGCTTCTAAAAAATCAAAGTACTCCAGGACCGCCTCCCTCGTGTCCGCCTCCTTGACCCGCGATCTCGCCAAGGAATAGCGAGCGGCCACCGATCCCCCCTCGGCCGCTTCCTCCAGACACTGCTGACTGTCCAAGTCGCCTCTTTCTAATGCGGCCACCTTTCTGCCATTTCTTGCTAGGAATGGCACGAGAGCTTTCCCCGCGGGATGGTCGAGCTCGACCGCTTCCAGCACCAATCGCTCCGCGAGATCGAGGTCGGGACGCAGCGCATAGCCATTCAGATGAAGCCGCGCCAGACCCAGTTTGCCCAAAAGGTTCCCCTTCTCCGCCGCGATCGAGAACAGCCTTTCCAGCTCATTGACGTCAAAGGGACCCGCCAACCCGCGATACATGAACCAGCCATACTCCGCCATGGCAGCCGCCTCTCCGCGATCGGCCGCCTCCTTGACCGCCGTCAGCTCACCCGGCTCCCCGCGCCAGACTTGGCCCTGCGCCCAGGAAGTGAAGAGCAGGAGCAGGAGCGCGGACCGCATCCTCGCTTGTATCAAGAAGCCCCCTCCGACGCAAGACCTTGCTGAGACCCCATTGGCAGAACTTGGCATTTCATGATACTAGCCCCTCATGGAAACGCTCACCCTGCGGGCACTCAAGGAACAGGTTGGCTCGCAAGCGGAAGCGTTCGCGGTCCGCGTCCAGTTGGAACAAAAAAAGCAGAAGACCACCCGCAGTGGCTCGCCTTTTTTCGAGCTTCGGTGGTGCGATGCCGAAGACTTTCTCCCCCAGCGGATCTTTGAAAGCGATCCCCACTTTGCCAGCCTGCCTGACTGGTCGGAGGGCGAGGCCTTCGAAATCTCGGGGGAGTGGAGTCGCCACGAAACCTACGGAATCGAAGTCCGCCAATGGAAGCCACGCCGCCTTCGCCCCTCGGAAACCGAAGCCCTCTTTTCCGGCTCGGCTGAGCGGAGCGCTTTCCTGGCCCAGGAATGGCAGGCCGTCCGGGACCTGGTGGATTCTCTCCAGGACCCGAGATTGCGCTCCCTGGGCCAAGTCTTCTGTGAGCAGTTCGGGGATCGCTTCCGTCGGACGGCCGCCGCCCGCACCTTCCATCATGCTCGGCGGGGCGGCCTCTTGGAGCATGTCGCCCAGATGATGCGGGCGGCCGACGCCCTGACCACCGCCTACCCGAAGCTCAATCGAGACCTGCTCCTGGCCGGCGTTCTCTTTCACGATTGCGGCAAGATTTGGGAGAATCCCGTGCCGCAGGACGGCTTCGCCATCGGCCACAGCGAAACCGGCGAAATGCTTGGCCACATCACCATCGGCATCGAGCTGGTGAACAAACTCTGGAACGGGCTTCTGGAAGCTCCCGCCAGCCAGAATTGGCTCACGCTCGATCCGCCCAGCGAAGACGTGCGCCGCCATCTCCTCCACCTGGTGGCCTCCCATCACGGCGAGCATCAATTTGGCGCCCCCGTGGTGCCAAAAACCCCCGAAGCCATGGCGCTGCATTATATCGACAATCTCGACGCCAAGATGGAAATGTTCCGCCGGGCCTACCAGGAAGGCGCCCCCCTCACCCCGAAAATTCATGACCGCGTCTACCCACTGCCGGGCAACAGCGTGGTTCCCCTCCCCTCCTTCTTGGTGGCCGCAAAGCCGGCCCCGGAAAGAGAAGCGCCCTCACCCGACCCCGACGAGACCCCGGCCGAACCCCACTTCTTCGAAAACGAAGAAGAACTCCCGCTCTAGGCCGCCGAGCTGGCCTTGGCGTTCTCGCCCAACTCCGCAAAAATCAGGCGGCCGGCCGAAGTCTGCAAGGCGCTGCTGACCACCACCTGGACCTGGTCCCCAATGCGGTCGGCCGCCCGATTGACCACGATCATGGTGCCATCGGAAAGGTAGCCCACCCCCTGGTGCTCATCCTTGCCCTTCTTGACGAGGGTCAGATCGAGCGTGTCCCCTGCCGAGACCACCGGGCGCAAGGCATCCGAAAGTTCATGCAGATTCAAGACCGCCACCCCCTGGAGGGCGGCCACCTGGCCGAGATTGGCATCGTTGGTCAAAATCCGGGCTCCCAGTTGGCGAGCCAATTGGATGAGCTTGGTGTCCACCAGCGCCTCCCGGTCCATGCGCTCCTCGTGAATGGTCACGCTGAGATGCTTGGATTGCTGCATCTCCTTCAAGCTATCAAGGCCTGTCCGACCGCGCTCTTGTTTGAGGGGGGAGGGCGAATCGCTCAAAACGTGCAGCTCATCCAAGACAAAACGAGGAATGATGATGTGACCGCTCAGGAAACCTGTCTCACAAATCCGCGGGATCCGCCCATCAATCACCACATTGGTATCCACCAAAATCGGCTGGTCTTGGATCGAATCCCGGCGAAAGCGCACATAGGGGATGATGATGGAAAACTCCTCTCGATTGCTCCGAACTGCCAAGGTCAGCCCCAGAAACGCGAGGGCCAAATACACGGCCAGCTCATAGAGCGCCTTGGCCTCCGGCCCGGACTCCGCAAAGGTCGACACGCTGAACAAATCGACCCGCGTCACCACCCAAGCACAAAGCACCCCCACCATCAGGCCAAAGGTGGCGTGAGAAAATCCTCGGAAGGTCAGGTTCTTAATGGAAGCGTCCACCAAGACGAGCAAGCCAGCGAAAGCCCCCCCGACCAG
Organism: Verrucomicrobiota bacterium; assembly: GCA_039027815.1. Classification (NCBI taxonomy): domain Bacteria; kingdom Pseudomonadati; phylum Verrucomicrobiota; species Verrucomicrobiota bacterium. Next base: position 30,129 of record JBCCJK010000029.1, on the reverse strand, counting down.
CCCGCCCAGCGCCACGTTCACCGCCATCCCGTAAGCAATGAAAATTCCCATCAGCACGCACAGCGTCAGGAAGACGGCGCGGCTGATGTGGACGGCGGAAGAGTCATTCATCACAATCGAAGGCGAGCGGAAACGTTCACCATCTTAATCAAGCCCAAAAGGATTTCCCTGCCAAGCCCTCATCTGCGCTTGAACCAATCGAAGAGCCCCCTGTCCTCGGCAGGCATCTCCTTCTCCTGCGGCTTCTCTTCCTCAAGATCCTTGTAGCGGAGAATGCCCCGTTCCTTCAGATTGAGCATGAACTGGCTGACATTGTCGCGAAGAGCCTCGTCGCCCAGGAGAGCCGCGAACAGCCCCTCCCCTTCGCGGAGATCCCGCGCGGCCAAGGCCACGTCCCCGGCGGCCGCCTCCAGCTTGGCCATCCCACCGCCGAAGGATTCCAAAGCGGGCTTCACCTCTTCCAGGGCCCCGCTCAGCTCCTCGAAGGCTTGGCCCCCTCGTTCCAAAAGGGGCCCCAGCTTGGTGCTCGACTCCTGGATATTGCGAATGCTGGTTTGGAGGGAGGTCACATTCTCCTCGGAAATGAACTCGCTATCCAGCCGCTCTATCATCACCCGGAGGGACTGCGCCGCCTCCATGATCTCGCTCGAGGCACCCTGCACATCGGTCACCACCGCATTGATGTTTTGGAGAGTGGTCACGCCCTCGGCCGCCAGGGTATCCACCTTCGTCTGGATGGACTGAATGCTGCCCTCATCGCTCCCGGAGACAGTCGCGCCCTCGGCCACATACCGTCCCACTTGCCGATTCTCCGGGGCCGGCGCCTTGACCTGGATGTAGCTGTCCCCTAACAAACCGGTCGTCCGAATGGTAAAGCTGGAGCCCTCGGGGATGCGGTAGCTGCCCCCCAACTGCATCGGGACCAAAACCGCTTCAAAATCATCAGTCAGCATGGGCAAGCCCGTGACCTCCCCCACGACCGCTCCGCCCAGACGCACATCGCTCCCTTTGATGATCCCGGTGGCATCGCTGAAGCGGACCTTCAGTTCATAAGTCTGGTCAAAGCTCTCCTTGGCGCTCCCGAAGAAAAGGATGATGGCTCCTAAAAGCGCCAAGCCCGCCAAAAGAAAGATCCCCACCAGCAATTCGCTCTTTTGTTCTTTGATCGCCATATTTGGTTGCATGGATTCTTGAATGCTTCAGGCCACGCCGCGAGAACGGCCCTGGATGAAATCGGAGATCACGGGATCGCTCGACGCCTCCAACTCTTCCAGCGTTCCTTGGAAGTAAATCCGCCCTTCTTTGAGGTAAGCCACTCGATCCGCGATGAATCGGGCGCTCACCATATCGTGGGTCACCACGATGGAAGTGCCCCCAAGCGCCCGCTGGGTGTCTCGAATGAGGCGATTGATGCTATCTGAAACCACCGGATCGAGACCCGCAGTCGGCTCATCGTAGAGCACGCAATCCGGCCGGGTGATGATGGTGCGGGCGAGGGCCGCTCGCTTGCGCATCCCACCAGAGAGATCATTCGGCATCTTGGCCACGTGTTCTGCGAGTTCCACCTGCTTGAGCGCCTCCATCACGCGCCGTTCGATCTCCCCTTCCTCGCGGAGACCCCCTTCTCGCAAAGGAAAGGCCACATTCTGCCCCACCGTCATCGAATCGAAGAGCGCTCCATCTTGGAAGAGAATGCCGATCTGCCTTCGAAACGGCCCCAGCTTGCGTTCATCCAAACCGCAGAGATCTCGCCCTTTGACCTCGATGCGTCCCTCATCCGGACAGAGCAAGCCGATCAGATGCTTGAGCAGCACACTCTTGCCGCCACCACTTCGGCCCAGAATGACTAGGGTCTCCCCGGTGAAAACCTCGAGATCGATTCCCCGCAGCACCTCGCGACCACCCAAAACCTTACGCAGCCCCGTCACCTCCAGAAACCGTTCTCTGGCCGGCTGAGCCTGGCCCGCACTCGTCAAGGACCCCGCCCTCATGCCCCGCCCTTGAACCCCCCTGGGAAAAAAATGTTGAGAATCAGCGTCAGGAAAAAATTGCTGATCAGGAGCAGCAGACTGGAGAACACGACCGCCTTGGTGGTGTTGTTGCCGACCCCCACCGCCCCGTCATTCACCCGCAAGCCTTGGTGACAAGACACGATCACAATGATGATTCCAAAAAAGAAGCCCTTCACCAAGCTGAAACTCAAGTCCGGCAAACCCGCATACGCCAACATATGCTTGAAGAACCAAGCCTCACTAATGCCATACACCGGGACCGCCATAATCCAGCAGAAAAGCACCCCGAAGGCCAGCGACTCCGCCACCAAAATGGGCATGGAAATCATCATGGCCACAAAGCGCGGCGTCACCAAGTGATCCACCGGATGGACCGAAAGCGCCCGCAGCGCATCGATCTGCTCGGTCACCTTCATGGTGCCGATCTCCGCCGCCATCGACGCGCCGACCCGACCCGCCACCATCAGCCCGGCCAGCACCGGCGCCAGCTCTCGCGCCATCCCCACCCCCACCACCCCACCCACCGCCGTCTCCAAGCCGACCTCGGCAAACTGAAAATAGGTTTGAGCCGTCAAGACCGCCCCGGTGAAGGCCCCGGTCACGATCACCACCAACTGGGAACTCACACCGATTTGAATGATCTGCCGGGAAATCAGCCGGAGCCGCGCCTGCCCGGAGAACAAAGAGAAAAGCGTCTCGCGAAACAGCTCGGCGAGCTGCGCAAAGTAACGGGGAAAATTGAACAAGGATCGACCTATCCCCGCGATCGCGTTGGTGAGAGCGGCGCCCATGTTCGGGGAAGCTAGACGCAAAACGCCGCCTTTTCATTGCCAGATTCCTCGGCCTTCTGTTTGCATCCCCAAGGCCGCTCCCTAAGCTGGGCCGCCGAAGAACTCGGCCAGCCCTTCATGCCCAAAGACCAAAGCATTCAGAAAATCCTCGTGATCGGCTCCGGGCCGATCGTCATTGGCCAAGGATGTGAATTTGACTACTCGGGCGTCCAGGCCTGCAAAGCGCTCAAAGAAGAAGGCTACCAAGTCGTGCTGGTGAACTCGAACCCGGCCACCATCATGACCGACCCCGAGTTCGCGGACCGGACCTACATCGAGCCGATCACCCCCACCATCGTCGAGCGGATCATCGAAAAGGAAAAACCGGACGCCCTCCTCCCCACCCTCGGCGGCCAGACCGCTCTCAACACCTCCATGAAGCTCTGGCACAGCGGCGTGCTCAAAAAACAGGCCGTGCGCATGATCGGCGCCAAGGCGGACGCCATCGAAAAAGGGGAAGACCGGCAAATCTTCAAAGACCTCATGCTCGAAATCGGCCTCGACATACCCGTCTCCGAAACGGCCCACAGCATGGAAGAAGCCCTCGGCGTCGCGGAGCGCATCGGTCGCTTTCCGCTCATCATCCGCCCCGCCTACACCCTCGGAGGGAGCGGCGGCGGCATCGCATACAATCGCGAAGAATACGAAACCATCGTCGCTCGCGGGCTCGACCTCTCGCCCACCACCGAAGTCCTCGTCGAAGAATCGCTCCTCGGATGGAAAGAATATGAAATGGAGGTCATGCGGGACCATGCGGACAACTGCGTCGTCATCTGCTCCATCGAAAACCTCGACCCCATGGGCGTCCACACGGGCGACTCCATCACCGTCGCCCCCGCGCAGACCCTGACCGACCGCGAATACCAAATCATGCGGGACGCCTCCTTCGCCATCATTCGGGCCGTGGGAGTGGAAACCGGCGGCTCGAACATCCAATTCTCCGTCAATCCCGAGAACGGCCGCATGATCGTCATCGAAATGAACCCGCGCGTCAGCCGCTCCTCCGCCCTCGCGTCCAAGGCCACCGGCTTCCCGATCGCGAAAATCGCCGCCAAGCTGGCCGTCGGCTACACCCTCGACGAACTCCCGAACGACATCACCAAAGAAACCCCCGCCAGCTTCGAGCCGACCATCGACTACGTCGTCACCAAGCTCCCGCGCTTCACCTTCGAAAAATTCAAAGAAGCCGACCCCACCCTCACCACCCAGATGAAAGCCGTCGGCGAAGCCATGGCCATCGGCCGGACCTTCAAAGAAAGCTTACAAAAAGCCCTCCGCTCCCTCGAAACCGGCCGCTTCGGCCTCCTGGGCGATGGCAAGGACCCCCAAGCGCCGGACCGCGAACTCATCCGGCGCCAACTCACCATCCCGAATGCCGAGCGCATCTTCTGGCTCGGCATCGCCTTCGAACAGGGCTTCACCGTGGAAGACATCTTTGAGGCCACCGCCATCGACCGCTGGTTCCTCCGCCACATCCAAGAAATCGTCCAAGCGAACAAGGACTTGGCCAGCCTCGACCTCAGGCGGGCGAAAAAACTCGGCTTCAGCGATCGCCAGCTCGCCCACGCCCGCGGGCAGAAAGGACCCGAAGGAGAAATCGCGATCCGCGAAGAGCGCAAAGCCGCCGGCATCGTCCCCACCTACCGGCTCGTCGACACCTGCGCCGCCGAATTCGAAGCCTACACCCCCTACTACTACTCCACCCACAACGGCATCGAAAACGAAGCCCGTGGTGGCGACAAGAAAAAGATCATGATCCTCGGTGGAGGCCCCAACCGCATCGGCCAAGGCATCGAATTCGACTACTGCTGCGTCCACGCCTCCTTCGCGCTCAAAGAACTGGGCTACGAAACCATCATGGTCAACAGCAACCCCGAAACCGTCTCGACCGACTACGACACCTCCGACAAACTCTACTTCGAACCCCTCACCCTGGAAGACGTCCTCAACATCTGCGATCAAGAACAGCCCGAAGGCGTCATCGTCCAATTCGGCGGCCAAACGCCCCTCAACCTCGCGGCCGACCTCCAGAAAAACGGCGTCCCCATCATTGGCACCAGCCCGGAAAACATCGACCTCGCCGAAGACCGCAAACACTTCAACGCCCTCCTGGACAAGCTCGGCCTCCAACAAGCCCCCGCCGGCACCGCCGTCAGCGAAGAAGAAGCCCTCGCCATCGCCAACCGCATCACCTACCCCGTCCTCGTGCGACCCAGCTTCGTCCTCGGCGGACGCGCCATGATGATCGTCTACCACGATCAGGAGCTCAAAACCTACATGCGCGAAGCCGTGGAAGCCTCGCCCGACAAGCCCATCCTGATCGACAAATTCCTCGACCACGCCACCGAAATCGACGTCGACCTCATCTCCGACGGCACCACCACCGTCATCGGCGCCATCATGGAACACGTCGAACAAGCCGGCATCCACTCCGGGGACAGCGCCTGCATCATCCCCGCCCCCAGCCTGAGCGAAGCCATGAAAGAAGAAATCCGGACCGCCGCCCGCGGCATGGCCCAGGAATTCGGCGTCATCGGCCTCATGAACATCCAGTTCGCCGTCAAAGACGAACAGCTCTACGTCATCGAAGCCAACCCCCGCGCCTCCCGCACCATCCCCTTCGTCAGCAAAGCCATCGGCATCCCCCTCGCCAAGCTCGCCTCCCAAATCATGGTCGGCAAAACGCTGCCAGAGCTAGGCTTCACCCAAGAAGTCACGCCCAAGCAATACAACGTCAAAGAAGCCGTCTTCCCCTTCAGTCGCTTCCCCGGCATCGACATCATCCTCGGCCCCGAAATGAAAGCCACCGGGGAAGTCATGGGCCTCGACCCCGACCTCGGCATGGCCTACGCCAAAAGCCAGCTGGCCGCCGGCAACGCCCTCCCCACCAGCGGCACCGTCTTCATCAGCGTGCGCGACCGGGACAAACCCGCCATGCTCCCGATCGCCCAAGAACTGCACGAACTCGGCTTCAAAATCATCGCTACCAGCGGCACCCAAAAAGCGCTCCAAGCCAACAACATCCCGAGCCAGCCAGTCAAAAAAGTCATGGAAGGCCGACCCAACATCGTGGACGCCATCAAAAACGGAGAAATCGCGTTCTTGATCAACACCCCGAAGAGCCAGGAAAGCCTGGCCGACGAAAAAATCATCCGCAGCAGCGCCATCCAATTCCACGTCGCCCACTGCACGAACCTCACGAGCGCCCTCGCCAGCACCAAAGCCATCCGAGCCCTCCAAAGCGGCACCATCACCGTCACCCCCCTGCAAGAATATCACAGATAGTCAGAGAGCGAGGGCACCGCGTTCCGAAACCGCGGGGTCCCGCCCTCTTCCAAACACCATCGTCGCAAAGCGACGGAATGAGAGGAATCACAAAGTGGACACAGATGATCCATCTTGAGTTCCACAAGAAATGGCGGACTCTACGTCCATGAAATCCAGGTTCACCTACTGGAAGGAAACCGACGGAAAATTCCTCGGCTACCTCAACGATTTCCCAGATCACTGGACCCAAGGGGAAGATCTCGACGACCTCAAGGCCCATCTCCGGGATCTGCATGACGAATTCTCAAAAGGGGATCTTCCTGGGATTCGGAAAGTGGAAGAGTTGGAAATCGGATGAAGCCTCGCGACTTGATCCGAAAGCTGGAGAAGCAAGGCTGCCAGCTACTCCACCACGGATTCAAGCCCGACATCTATCACAACCCGGAGACCCGAAGGACCCAACCGGTTCCGAGACACAACGAGATCAATGGATTTCTTGCTCGAAAGATTATTCGCGATCTATCAAGGATTTAGGTAGAAACAAAATGTCAAAAATCAACGGCTTGTTGCCGTGGAAGGAGGATTTAGGGGTGGTGAGATTAGATGATAGGAGGCGTTCCTCGTCGAGCAGACGTTCCTGCGCGGTATACTTCTGCTTTGATTTGGACCATTTCCCCCGACACTTTTTGTTCGATGTAAGAGATGGCTCCATCCGAATTTAGGTTCTCAGTCAGGATAGACGACATCCTCCTTTCGGAACAAAACGGTTTTGATCGGAGAAATACACCCCAGCCCATCTTATATATTCCTAAAAGAGCCGCTCGTAGCGTAGCATGAGCCCCAGTTTGCCACCTGGACGAATCATTGGCCCGATATCCACGTAAGTATCTCTGCGTGTTTCACGGATTTCATGATAGGCGGGTTCGCGCCAATCATTGCCCATTCTGTCTCCAGCCCATTCCGTGAGGCCCTGCAGAGGATCAATAAGGATTTCTAGCACGCGGTATCGCTGCCCTTCCCGCTTTGTCAGATTGTGTTTTAGGCGATAGCGAAACTCACCCAGCAGCGATCCCACGGTTGAGGTTATCAGCAGATCTTGTCTTGATGGCTGCGCCACAAAACTTTCAAAACCGAACTCCCAAACGACTGAGGAGGCCGTGCTAAAGAGGAACGATTCCAGCGGTGAGTATCGCTGGCTCCGAGCGCGCAGATAGGTCTCAGAGCCCCACAGTGGATGCATCAAATAATTAAAAAAGTCACTATCGTCATCCCAGTGAGGCCCAGCCTTTAGATTGCGCTCATAGGTATCCCAACTAAAACTATCAAAACCCGTGGTCTCTCGATCGAGCTCATTTAGCATTGCCAGACCCACAGCATGATAAAACAGCACATACTTGATCGGATAAGCCAAACTACGCTCTGAATTCTCAAAAGTGTAAGCGGCCCCTTCTCCCCGCGGATCAAGTTTAAGCCAGCTAAAATCATCGCTAGATTCAGATTCGGTCTGTGCAGGCGAGGCACCAACACAGAATAGCGGAAGAAGAACGGCAGAGATTTTGAGATTTCTGATCACGTGTTCTTTAAAAGTTGATGGACGAAGTACTGAGCAGGTAGTGAGCCGAATTTTTCGAAAAATTGGATGAGGAGATCAGGAATGGGGTATGGCTATGGTTGGTTTATGGGGTGATTGAGGGTGGATGTCAACGATGGGCAGCGGGGCAGCTGGAACGGTGCGGGCTCTGCTGATTGAAGGACTTGTTCATTGATGATTCCCATGGAAGACCTTCGCTTGGATTCCCTCGACCTAATACCAAGCTCCAGAACTCACTGGTAGAATGGAGGGAAGAAGGTGTGGGGAAGAGGCGCTTAAGCGCGGGGAAGGGAGAGCCGGTGTCTTTCGAGCCAGCCCTGGGTTGCTCCTCGGTGACGGTGCCTGCACCGCGCCCTCGTCGCGCCTTGGTCTGGCCCGAAATCCACTCGGCCATTCTACCAGCCAATCCTGCAGCTTGGTATTATCTATCCAGGAAAACAAAGCCACTTCCTCGGAAACCCTATCCAAGCCGTCCCTTTGACGCCATGGCTCCAACAATTCGCCAACAACTGACAAACTACCAGTTCTTTCAAGCCGTCTCCAAGAACCTCGAACCCTTCAAGCCTGCTTCCGATGTTCTTCTCCCGATTCGTATATCTGGTCGGCGGAGCCTACCACCAAGGGATCGAGCGATTTGAGGAGACTTTCGTCTTTTCCCTCATAAGGAATCGCCCGAAGGACATATTCAATGGCATTGAGCCGGGCGCGCTTTTTATCGTCTGATCGCACAATCGTCCAAGGCGCATCGGCGGTGTCGGTGTAGAAGAGCATGGAGTCTTTCGCTTTGGTGTATTCGTCCCAGCGACCAAGCGATTCCACGTCCATGGGGCTAAGCTTCCATTGCTTGAGCGGATCCTGCGCTCGGGCGAGGAAACGTCGGAGCTGCTCTTCTCGACTGACGGAGAACCAAAATTTGAAGAGACGGATGCCACTGCGCGCGACCATGCGCTCGAATTCCGGGGCTTGTCGCATAAACTCCAGGTATTCATTCGGGGTGCAGAAGCCCATGACGTGTTCGACGCCGGCGCGATTGTACCAGGATCGGTCAAAGAACACGATTTCTCCTTTGGTCGGCATTTGCTCGACGTAGCGCTGAAAATACCATTGTCCCCGCTCGGTGTCCGATGGCTTGGCCAAGGCCACGATGCGGGCGCTTCGAGGATTGAGGTTTTCGGTGAAGCGCTTGATGGTTCCGCCCTTGCCGGCGGCATCGCGCCCTTCAAAGAGCATGACAATCCGCTCGCCCGTCTGGTTGATCCACGCCTGCATTTTGACCAGCTCGATCTGGAGGAGCTCGATTTGCTCGTCGTATTTCCGCCCGCTCATCATGCGTGCGTAAGGGTAGGTCTGGCTGACGATGTGCTTCTTGCTTTTGACCTCTTTGACCCGCTTGACGAGTTCCGGCGGGATGCTGGTTTTGACCTGTTCGGCAATGACTTTCACCATGGGAAAGGCCTCTTCCATGAGTTTGGAGGCACGATCCGAGCCCGCTCCCTTTTTGGACGATTTCTCCTTTCCTTTGGTTGGCTTGTCCTTGGATTTCTTCGGCTTCCGGCTGGCGTCTCCTTTTGACTCTTTGGCCTTGGCCGCGACGGGTTCGATGGTGGCTTTGCTCATGCTTCTTCCGGTCTAGGTGGCGTTGTTCGGCGGAAGCTTGGGCTGACTCATTCGCTCTTCCGTCGGCATCGCCTTCCGTCGCAAAAAGAAGGAGCAGTTTCTTTGCCATTTCCTGGTAGCAAGCTGGCTTGTTTCTTGGCTCCGCACGGAAGCTCCGTGGTGGAAGTGGTGACTCAGAAGACAGGTTGGGGAGTGCCTTTTAGAGGGGGATGGAGGCCGGGTTCCTCAATTGACTCCCTTCCTGCTCGTTTGTAGGGTTCTCCCAAGCTCGCTTTCCTGGTTTCCTTTTCTTTCTTCACGATGCAAAAAGCCCTGCTGGTTTCTCTTCTTGTGCTGTTAGGGCTTGCCCTAGGGATTGGGACTTGGCTGGCTGTGCGGGAGAGCGATGCTTCGTCTTCTTCTTCCGAGGCGGGCGGGGTCGCGTCGCCCAGCGATTTGATGACTCAAGCGGAGCGCGATTGGGAGCAGGGGGCCTTCCAGCGGGCTTACGCGGCTTTTCGGGATGCCGCTCTCACCCAACCCGATGACTTGGCCTTACAACGTCGCTACGCCGAGGTGAGCGAGGATCTCAACCAGTTTGAGGAAGCGCGGCGGGTGAGCGAGATTCTCTGGGCCCGAGGCGAGGCCGACCGCGCGCTTTTGCAGCGGCGGCTTCGGCTGAGCGAGGAGACCTTGCCGGCTCTCCAGCGAGCTGAGGCCCTGTCCTGGCTGGAAGCGCTGCCGGAGGGCTGGGAGAAGGAGGCGCTCCGGGCCGAGGTTCTTTTTTCCACCGGGGACTTTGCGGGCAGTCGCGAACTTTTTGTTCGTCTTTCCCAGGAGGCCCCTCCAGAGGAACAAGCCGCTTTCGCGCTCAGTGCGGCCATGACTTTTTCCGCTTCGGAGGATTGGGCCGGTGGCTTGGCTTGGTTGCAAACGCGGGCAGCTTCGCAAAATCTGGATGGCCCGCTTTCCCTGATGGAGGGGACTTTTCTGGCTCTTTTGGATCGCACCGAGGAGTCGCTCGCGGAGTTGCAGCAAGCCTATGAGACTTTTGGCGATTGGGATCTGCTCCTTCGTTGCGTGGAGGTGGCGCTTTGCGCGGAGCGACCCGACATGGCTCGGCAAGCCCTTCCTTCGGTGGCGGAACTCGCGGAGCGGGAGGCTCCCGAGTCGGAGGGGCCGCGTTCCCGCTTGCGATTGACCAAGGCCTACTTGGCAGCCATCGCCGGCCAAGAAGAAATCCTCCAAGCGCTCTTGCAAGCCAGCCAAGGAGAAGACGCGGCCGCCGAGAGCGAGCGGGCCTTCACCCGGGCGCTCCTCTCGCTCGGCGAGGGGTCAGATGCCTTCGCCGAGCTGGAGGCGGCCGTCCAGGGTTTGCCGGGGGAGCCGCTGCCACGTTTTTTGCTCGCAAGCGAACTGATCGCGACCGGCTTTTTTGAGGAAGCTTCCTTCCAACTGCGGAAAATGGACCATCCGCTCTACCGGCGTTGGCCCCAAGTGGTGGTGGAAAGTGCCCGGGCTTCCTATGGCTTGGGGCAGGTGCGGGGGGCGGAGGAAGAGCTGGCCTCCCTCCATGCGCGGGGTCTTTTCACGAGCGAGAGCCTCCTCTTCGCCGAGGCGCTCCAGCGCGAACTGGGCAAGACGGAGGAGGCCACCCGCACGGCCCGGCTCATTCGGGAGCAACTCGCGGACACGCCCGAGGTTCGCTTCCAGATGGCTTCCGAGGCGCGGGCAGCGGGCGACGCGAAGGCCGCTCGAGAGGCGCTTTTAGCGATGGTCCAGGAGGAGGAAGTCCCATCGACTTGGCGGGTGCGCTCCCTGGAAGCTCTTTTGGCGATGGGCCAAGCGCCCTTGGTTTTGGCGACCTTGCAAGAGGACCTCGGCCTGCCGAGCACTGACTCCCTCCTTTTGCAGGCGGCCGCGCTCGAGGCCGAAGGCAACCTCGCCAAGGCGGAGGAGCGCTTGACCAAGGCTTGGCAGGAGGACTTCGGGAGGGAAACGGCTTCTCGCTTGGCGGGCTTTTGGTTGCGACAAGAAAAAGCGCAGAAGGCCGCCGACCTTTTCCGCCAAGCGCTGGAACAAGATCCCCGGGCGAACTGGGCCCAAGCCTCCCTCAGTCGCTTGCAGCTCGACTCAGGAAAGGGTGCGGAAGCGCTCGCCCTGGCGAAAGAGCTTTGGAATTCGGGCGAGCAATCCCTGGAGGTGGCCTCCCTGCTGACAGAGATCCATTTCCGCGAGCGCCTCTGGAGCGAGGCCGCCGGCTGGGCGGAGGAGGCTCTCCAGCTGGAGACGCGCACGAACTCGAACCCCGCCTTGCGCTACTGGCTGGGTGCCTCGCTGCTGAACCAAGGCGAAGCGGAGCAAGCCCAAGCTTGGCTGGAACGCGCCAGCAAGCAAGCCGCTAAGCCCGCTCCCATCTTGGGCGTGCTCGCGCTGTGCGAATTCCGCTTGGGCCGATTTGAGCAAGCGCTGGAAACGCTCGACCGCGTGGAAGCTCTCACGCCCGGTTTGAGCCCGAGCCAACGCACCCTAGCCATCCGCTGTCTCCTGGGCAGCGGCCGGCCGGGACCCGCCCTTTCTCTGCTGGAAACGCATGGAGAAAGCCTGCCTATCCAAGACCGGGTGACCCTGCGCGCGCTCGCGCTGGAACAACAAGGGCAGGTCGAAGCCTCGCTCGAGTCGTTGGCGACCCATCTAGCAGAGGTGCCCGGAGCCGACTTCGCGCGACGTCTCCGGGTCCTGGTGCAAGCGCGTTCCGGCGATGTCGCCAGCGCCCTTCAGGAAGCGCAGGAAAGCCAGCTGGGCTGGACGGAAGCCGAGTGGAATGAGCTGGCGAGATGGGCCGTGGAGCGGGAAGCCGGCTCGTCCGCGGTGGCCGCTTTCAGCCAACTCACCCGGGAGCAGCCGGAGAGCGCGGCCTACTGGAACAATCTCGCTTGGCTGCAGCTGGAGTCAGGAGAGTATCAGCCCGAAAAGGTCTTCCAAGCGGTGGCGAAAGCGCGGGAGTTGGCGCCGGAGAATCCAGCGGTCGCGAACACCTGGGCTCGCGCTCTGGAAGAAGCCGAGCGCTGGTCCGAGCTGCGGGCCCATGCCCAAGCCTGGTCCCGTAAGGAGCAGTCCGCCCCGCGCTGGCCCGCTTACCTCGGCCGCACCGAGGAGGCCACCGGCAACACCGAAGAGGCCTTGGCCCACTACCGGGAAGTCCTTCGTCTGGCCGACTTGGGCTTCGAGGACGGCATCGACGTGGGGGCGGCCCGCGCTCGGCTGCGCGCCCTCGAGACGGCGGCCGCTCTACCCTGAGGACCATGTCGCCCGCTTCCAGAACCTTTTCCAGTCGGCTCCCCGGCTTGGGCTCCTTTCCGGTCTTTGCTCTGGTGATCGCCCTGCTGCTCTTCACGGTCATGGCCTTCGCGGATGCCTGGGTGGCGGTGCCGATGCGGGCTTGGTCTTCCCAGATCGCTTACTGGTTTCTCAAGGCCTTTGGCCTGCCTTTTGAAATTCACGGGGCCATCCTGACCACGCCCGATTTCGTCTTCGAAGTGGTGCCGGCTTGCAGCGGCTCGGCCACTCTGAGGGTGCTACTCTTTCTGGGGATTCTCTGGTTTTCCGTCCAGCCTAAGTGGACGATGCGCCGCCGCTTGTTTGGCGTGTTTCTGGCCCTCCCGCTGGCTGTCCTGGTCAATGCGGTGCGACTTACTTGGCTGGCCGGCATGGGCCATGTGCGAGGTGAGGCGCTGACCGGCCTGGCGCACGACTGGAGCGGGCTGATCGCCTTCACGCTGGGCGCGCTCGGGCTGATCGGGATCTCTTGGCTGCTGCGCCATCCCAGCTCGGCACGCCAGAGCAAGCAACAGAGTTCGCGACACGCCATCGCGGTGGCGGCGCTCGCGCTCTCGTTCATCGCCTACCTTCCCTTCTTCGACTGGGTCGGGCGCGGTTGGCGGGACTCTCCTCTGGATCGGCTGGGGTGGATTTACACTGGCCTCGGGCTGTTGGGGCTGGCCGGGGGCGCGGCTTGGACCAGTTGGAAGCAGCCGGATCGCGAAAAGTCCAAGCCCACCGTGACGCGCGCCCTTTGGATGGGCGTGGGCGGGATGGTCGTCTTCTATGTCATCGCCCTCATCGCGGACATCCGCGTGCTCTACACCGGCTCGATGGCCTGCTGGGCTTGGTCGCTCCTGGTCCTCCGCTATTCCCTGCGGACTTCCCTCCGGCTGGCCCCTTGGATTGGCTTGGCGGTCGTGGGCGTTCCCACGGTGCCTTACATCCTCAATACCCTTCTTAGCGCCACCACCGGGATGGCGGGCACGCTTCTGACCGGCCGGAGCGCGCAGCTAGGGGTGGCTCTGGTTTGCTTGGCCGGAGGAGCGCTTCTTTTTTGGTGGCAAGTGAAGGGGAAGCGTCCCCCCCAGCCTCCCATTTCTTTGCGGACTTCCACCGGGAGCGTCTTGGCCGCCGGCCTCCTTCTTTTGGCCCTTTCCGGCATGATCGCGTTCCGCACCTACTACCAGGAGAGCGGCTCCGCGGAAGGGCGGGCCAGTCGCTTGGAACTCAGCTTCCAGCTGGCCGACTGGCAAGGACGCTCCCTGCCCCTTCCCAATCCGCTGGAGGGCTGGGAGCAAGGGAGAAACTACTGGTCCCGCACCTACCAGCGAACTCCGCTCGAAAGCGTCGGGGTCTTGATTGCTTCCTCGGAGGGCAATCGACACAATCTCCATCCGCCGGAATACTGCTTTACCGGATCGGGCTGGCAAATCGCAGACCGCCAAGCCATCGAAGGCCCCGTCGGAAGCCAAGGACAGGACGCCGCCATCACCCGCATTCGGGTGCGGCGGGGGCAGGAATCCTTGGCCGGGCTCTATTGGTATTCGGATGGCGAGACCATCTACCCCGACTACCAGGCGGTCATCTTCGAAGACATGAAACGCCGCTTCCTGGGCCAAAGCACCGTTTGGTATTTCTTTCGCCTTCTCGGCCGCGATGCCCGGAGTCTTGAGCAGGAGTTTTTGCCCCGCTTCCAGCCCAAGGTGGGCCCGGCGGCCACGTCCTAGGAACTCCCTGCCCGGGAGCGCCTTGCCACCGCTCTCTTCCTTCACCCGGTTCTACCAGCCGATCCGGTCGCATGGTCGAAGCGGAGCGGTTCGGCCAAGGGCAGACTGGGGCAGCAAACGGGAGGAGGAACCCAGGCGGCATTTCGCTTGTCGCCTCCGGCGGTTCGCGATTACACTTGGGGTATGATGGGGAATCTCTTCCAAGCGATTTTGGGGAGCGCCACACAGGGCGTAAAGCGCCGCTTGGCTTGGTCATGACACCGGTAGAATTCTATCAAGTGGAGCCATGGCCGCTCTTTGCCGGAGAGTATCCCGGGCATTGGGGGGACACGGCATCTCGCGAGCGACTTTACGGCTTGGTCAAGGAGCAGGGCGTGCGCACCTTCATTGACCTGACTCATCCCGACGATGGTCTCCTGCCCTATGAGCCTTTGCTGTCCGAGTTGGGAGAACGTCTCGGGCTGGAACTGCATCGCTACGCCCACCCCATCACCGATCAAGACGTGCCCTCTCCCAGCGAGATGACAGCCGTCCTCGATCGGCTCCACCAGGAATTTCAGGAACGCCGACCCGCTTACGTTCACTGTTGGGGAGGAATCGGTCGCACGGGAACGGTGGTGGGCTGTTGGCTGCGCGAGTTTGGGCTGGAGGCCGAGCCGGCTCTGGCCCGCTTGCAGGAACTCTTCTCCACTCTGCCCAAGTCCCGGGTCCATCCCACCAGCCCGCAGACCCCGGTCCAGTTCGCCTTCATCCAGGAGTGGTCCTCCTCGCGAACGAAAGCCGCCCCCGCCCCTTGAGTCCTCCTGAGAAATCTCCATGGCCCACTCGCTCGAACGCCGATTTCACGAGACGCTTTTCCGGATCTACCAGAGAAGCTACCGGCAGCACCAGCGGATCCGGCAAAGCCTGACCCCGGCCGGTTGGTGCTTTTTGGCGGCCTTAGGGCTGTGCGGCTTGGTCGGGGTCGATACCGGGCGGACGACCGCCTACCAGGTCTTCGCGCTGCTTTTCTCCATCATGAGTTTCACCGTGCTCTCCCTGCTGCGAACGCGGGGTCGGGTGCGGGTCGAGCGGACCATTCCTGGGAGCGTGAGTGCGGGCGAACGCTTGCGTTACCGGCTGGTGCTCCATAATCTCGGGGAACGTCCTCTCCAGAGCTTGTTGGTGCAAGAGAGAGTCCATGCGCCGGAGCCCTCTTTGGAGGAGTTTCTTAGGCGACGAGAACCGCAGGAACATCGCCGCAACCCCTTCGACCGCCTCTTCCTTTACTACCGCTGGCGCTGGCATCTGCGGAGGCGCCTGCCCGCCCACTTGCCAGAGATCCCGGTCTCGGAAGTCCCGGCGCTCGGCTCCCAGCAAGTCGCCATGCACTTGGACGCGACCCACCGTGGCATTCTCCGACTGGAAGGCGTGGAAGTCTGGGCCACCGACCCGCTCGGCCTCTTCAAGGCCAAGCTACGCAGCGAATCCCGCCCAGACAGCCTGCTGGTCCTGCCACGTCGCCACGCTCTCCGCCTCTCCCTCCAGGGGGCGAGACCGCGGGAACATTCTGGAGGAAACAGTTTGGCCGGGCAGCGCGGTCGCTCGGACGAATATGCTTACCTCCGGGACTACCAGCCCGGCGATTCGCTGCGGCGCATTCACTGGAAGAGCTGGGCCCGGCATGGCCACCCCGTGGTCAAGGAGTTCGAGCAAGCCTTCTTCCCCAAGCGCGCACTCGTCCTCGATACCTTCCTGGGAGCGCACCAAGAGGGCGTCTTGGAAGCCGGAGTCTCGGTGGCGGCCTCAGTGGCCGCCTCCCTGGACCGTCAAGATGCCTTGCTCGATAGCTTATTCGTGGGCGAGCAGCTTCATCGCTTCGCCACTGGCACCGGCACCCCGGAAATCCGCAAGCTGCTCGAACTGCTGAGCGGGGTCGAAGCGGCGCTGGAAGACAACCGGGAGGACTTGACCCGCCAAGTGGAGCGCCACCTGCGCAGCCTCGAATCCTGTGTTCTGGTGCTCTTGCACTGGAGCGATCTGGAAGAAACCCTGGTGGCCCGGCTTCGCCGCGAAGGCATTGATGTGAGCGTCTTCCACGTGGGCACCAGCCGAGAGGGCTTGCCAACCGCTCCCTGGATGCGGCCTCTCTTGGCCGAAGAGGTCCTGCGCCAAACCCGCCAAGCTCTCGCCGCCTGAACCCCGCCATGGCTCTCCGCTTCCAGCACGAACCGCATCCCTACAACCCGCCTCCCGGTCTCTTGGGTTTTGCCCTCCTCTTTTGGGGCTCCCTCACGGGCCTGCTGCCCATCGCGATCCTCGCGGCCCTCTTGCTGGAAGCGCGCTGGTTGGTGCCCCATCGCTGGGACTTCCAAGCCCCGCACTTTGCCAGGGCTTGGACCTTGTCCGTGCTGGGGCTGGGCATCGCGCTCTACCTGCTCTGGGCGGACCAAAACGTCCTCTACATCGCGACCGCCATTCTCATTTGGACCCCCATCGTCTTCCTCCCTATGGCCTTGGTGTCCCTCTACGCCCGCGACCCGGCCGTGCCCCTGCACGCCTTCTCCTACTTCGCACGCAAGGCTTGGGAAAGCGAGCAAGCCACCGGCGGGCATGGCAAGCCCAGCTGTTTTTTCCTGGCCTACCCCTACCTCGCGCTCCCGCTGATCGGCGCGGCCGCGCTCAACCTGGATAGCCCTGGCTACCTGCAAGGAGCGGCTCTCATCGTCTTCTGGGCTTTGCTCAGCAATCCCTTCCGACAACGCCGGGCTCGCCTCTGGATCGCTGGAATTTTCGCCCTTTCCTTCTTCAGCGGCGGCGCCATCGCCCAAGGTCTCCGCAGCTTGCAAATCGCCATCGAAGAAGCGCGCATCAACGCCATGAACTCCCGCTACCATCGCGATGTCGATAGCCGGAGTTCCCGCATCGGAGACATCGCCGATCGCAAGCTGTCCTCCCTCATCCGCTGGCGCCTCCAGCCCGGCCCGGGCGTCCTCCCTCCGGACTTGCTCATGGAAAGCGCCTACAACCAATTTCATCGGCGCCTCTGGACGAACCAAAATTACCACCAATTCTCGAACTCCCTCCACAAGATCCGGCCCAGCCTCCTTTACTGGTCGATCCCGGCAGTCCACCCCCCGGAGGAAGAAATCGAAGGCCCCTTCACCCTGCTCGGCTCCTCGAACCGCGGCGGCCACACCATCTTGCCCCTGCCCTACCAAACCCTGGGCGTGGATGGCCTGGCCTCGAACGAAGTCGTCCGCAACGAGCTGGGAGCCGTTCGCACGGACCCCAGCACGCCCATCCTGGAACTCGAAGTTTGGCAGCACGAGAACGCCAATCGACTCGCACCGGTCAACAACATGGACCGGCAAGCCCCCGTGCACCAGGAATACGCCCAGCTCTTCCGAACCACCGCCGAGGAACTGGGGCTGGCCAGCCTGCCGAGCGCTGCCGCCAAAGTGCGTGCCGTGCGCGAACACTTTCTCGGCTTCCGCTACAGCCTGGAGATTGCAGAAGGACCCAGTTTTCTCGATACCCTGAAGCGCTTTCTGGTAGAAGACCGGACCGGCCATTGCGAACTCTTCGCCACCTCGACCGCGCTGCTCTTGCGCCAAGCGGGGGTGCCCACCCGCTACGTCACCGGCTACGCCGTGCAGGAATACCACGAGGGGCGCGAGGAGTATGTCTTGCGTGGCATTCATCGGCACGCCTGGGTCCTGGCCTGGGTGGAAAACACCTGGCAAGTCGTGGACACCACCCCAGCCGCTTGGTTCGAAAGCGACCGCGCCGGCGTGCCGCCTTTTCAGTTTGTGATCGACGCCCTCCAGCGCTGGCACTTCGGATTTGAGCAATGGAGGCGAGGCGAGCGGGACACCCAATGGATCAATCTCATCGCGCTCGTCCTTCTCCTCTCCACCCTCACACTCATCACCGTGCGGCTCTGGCGCTCCCGCCTCCGCCAGCAGCCCGCACCAGCAGACTCCTTCGAGCTGGCCCGGCAAGGCTTAGACTCGGCGCTCTTCGGCCTCGTGAGCCAACTGGAGAAACAGACCCGCGCCCGCGCCCCGGGCGAAACCTTGGGCGCCTGGTGGGAGGCCATCCGTCCCAGCCTCCCCGAGGGTGCCCCGGACCTCCAGCCCCTGCTGCACGCTCACTATCGCCTCCGCTTCGACCCCCAACTTCGCCAGATGGAGCGACTCTCCCGAGACCTCGCGCGCCAAGCCAAGCAATGGACCCAGCTCCTGCCAGACCCAGCCTAATACCAAGCTGGAGAATTGGCTGGTAGAATGGCCGAGTGGATTTCGGGCCAGACCAAGGCGCGACGAGGGCGCGGTGCAGACACCGTAACCGAGGAGCAACGCAGGGCTGGCTCGAAAGACTCCGGCTCTTCCTTCCCCGCGCTTCAGCGCCTCTTCCACACACCTCCTCCCCTCCATTCTACCAGTGAATTCTGGAGGTTGGTATCAGAAGCCCGCCCTCAAAAAG
The DNA here is from genome assembly GCA_039027815.1 of Verrucomicrobiota bacterium. NCBI lineage: Bacteria > Pseudomonadati > Verrucomicrobiota > Verrucomicrobiota bacterium. Next base: position 11,315 of record JBCCJK010000029.1, on the reverse strand, counting down.
CCGGAAGCGAGCCCAGCAGGGGCCCACGAATTGAATCCGTTTGCTCCCCTCCCACTCCTCCGCTTGATTGCTCGCCCTAATGACCCGCTGGACGAGACGCTTGGGCGAAACGGAATGGTCCGTGAAACAAGTCGTCTGGCTCGCGCTTGGCCTGCTCCTGTTTCGGTCCCTCTTCTTGGCGCTCTCCCCGCTCGAACTTTCCGGCGACGAATCCTACTACTGGGACTGGGGTCGGCAGCTGGACTGGGGCTACTACAGCAAACCGCCCCTGATCGCCTGGCTGATGGGAGCCGTCAGTCAGCTCTTAGGCAGCACAACCTGGGGCGTGCGGATGGGCTCGGCTCTCTTGGGATCGGCCTCGCTGCTGGTCTACTTCGGACTGGCTCGCTCGCTCTTCGGAGGGAAAATCGCCACCGCTGGGCTCCTGGCCATCGCCGTTCTCCCAGGAGCCACCGCCGCCTCCATCTTGCTCACGATCGACGCCCCCTTGCTCTTCTTCTGGGGCCTGGGCTTGTGGGCCTTTTGGGAATCACTCCAGGCCCAGGGCGCGCCCAAGTGGGGCTGGCGGGGACTACTGGGCGTGGCCATGGGGCTCGGTTTGCTGACCAAACAGATGATGATGGCGCTGCCTCTCTTGGGGATGGTTTACTTGGCGATCTCACCGGAACACCGACGCGAATTCCGCAGCCCCTCCCTCTGGCTCGCCCTCCTCCTCGGCGGCCTCCTCTACCTACCCAATCTCCTCTGGAACCAAGCCAACGGCTGGATCATGGCCCAGCACACCAGCGAGCACTTCCGCGGCAGCGGCTTCGATTTCTATACCTTCCTCAAACGCCTGGGCGACTTCCTTGGCGGACAAGCTGGCCTGCTCTCGCCCATCTTCTGGGTCCTCGCCCTCTGGATGGGGGTGGACACCTTGCGAAATCGCGATCTGCTCCGGCAAAACCCTGCCTTCCGCTTTGCTTGGCTGGCCTCGGTGCTGCCCGTGCTCGCGATTGCCCTCCTGCTCTTCCAACGCCGCATCAATGCCAATTGGCCCGCCGTCTTCTACGCCACCCTGGCACTCACGCTCACGGCCTGGGTCCTTCTGCGCGGGAAAAAGGGCCCGCTGCGCTGGTTTCGCCGAGGCTGGTGGGTGGCGCTGGGGCTCACTCTCGGGGTCCACATCGCCGTGCTGGCCCTAGAAATCCTCCCGGCAGACCAACGACCCAAGCCCGTCCAGCGTGTCAGCGGTTGGCAGGAATTGGCAGCCCAGGTGGAAAGCCGGCGGCGAGAACTCAATCCTGAAGGCGACGCCCTCCTCATCACCTTCGGCCACCGCTACCGCGCGAGCCAACTGGCTTTTTATCTCCCAGACCAGCCACGAGTCTATCGCTGGCCCGATCGCGGCATAGAATCGCAATATGAAATCTGGGGCGGCCCGGATCTCCCGCACGAAGGGGAAGTCCTCTTCCTCTACCCCACCGATGCCGAAGGTGTCCCGCCCTCGCTCGCCACCCACGTCGAGGAAATCCTCGGCCAGCGCAGCCACGAATGCCCCACCTGCGCCATCCCCAGCTTCACCTTGGTTCATGCACGTGGCCTGCGTGAATGGCCCCAGACCTCCGCACACGAATGAGAAACGCCATCGTCAGTTACAAGCAACTCGGCGACGTCCTCCTCCTGGAGCCCCTCAGTCGTTTGTTGGCCGCACGCGCCGGAGGAGAGCCCACCGCCATGCTGGTACGTCCCGCCTTCGCGCCGCTCATCGAGCTGATGCCAAAAGCGGAAATGCCGACCCAAGCCTGGGAAAAATACAACCTCCTCCTCGCCACCCACGAGGGCACCAAAGCCTGGAAACGCGCCCTCTTTTCTCGAGCGCACCAAAAAAGACTCCTCCTTTCCCAGAAGGTCTACCAAAAATGGTGGCATCGCCTGGCCTTCGGAGAAATCACCTACCGTTACATCGATGGCGCCTACTGGGCCCGCTACTTTTGGGAGGCCTTGGCCAAAACTGGCGAGCCAGAATTCTCCCCGCCCCGGCTACAAACACCGGCCGCCGACTGGCTGCCAAAGGACTTGCCCGAAAGATACCTCGTCTGCCATCCGACCGCCGCCTGGAGCTCGAAATACTGGACAGTCCGCGGCTGGCAACTTCTGCTGAAAGAGCTGGAACGGACCTTTTCCTTGCCGCTTGTTTTGACCGCGGGGGCCGCCGCTGAGGAGCTGGCTTTTTGTCGAACCTTGCAGGAGGCGCTCCCCTTTCCCGTCCAAAATCTGGCTGGTTCCCTCAGTCTCTCGGCCTACCTAGCTACGCTCTCCCGGGCCCAAGCCATCCTGGCCATCGACGGGTCGGCCGCCCACCTAGCCGATGCTTTTTCGGTCCCCGCCTTCAAGCTCTTTGGCAACACCTCGGAAAGCGAATGGCATTGGCCGAACCCGCGTTCCCAAGTCGTCACGACAGGAGAAGGACCACCCTTGAAGCGCCCCCCTGCGAAAGACCTCCAAGCAGACAAAGTCCTGCAAGCCGCTCAAGAATGGGCCCAGCTCGTAGTGGGAAGCTAGTGAGAAAAATCAATCGCTTGCGACCAAATATCCACTAGCCTCCGACCGATCACTTCCAAGCTGTGGTCACGCTCCACGAGTCGTCGCCCGGCCTGCCCCATCTCCACTCTGCGCGCCTCATTTTCGCGCAAGCCAAGGAGGGCCGTCTCCCAGCTCTGCCCCCTCTCCTTGGAAACTTCCACCGCTGACTCCGCGCCTAGAAAGCCCCGGCCTCCTTCGAGAAGTTGTCCCACCACTGGGACGCCGCCGGCGAGCGACTGGAGCGCTTTGATAGGCGATTTTCCCCGATCATAATCGCTCCCCTCGAGCGGGAGGAGACTCACATCTAAGCCCGACACAAAAGCTGGTTCGTGACCGCTTTCAAAAGGAGTGAAATGAAACGGAAAATCAAGGGCGGGCTTCTGGCCACAAAAGACCCGCAAGTCGATCGAACCCGCCTGCACCAGCTGGCGCAAAGGATCCGCTAAGGATTCGAGCAAGCGCAAATTGTGAGGCGAGCCGTTCCAACCCACCTGGAGAGGCCGGGGGCCGACGGAGGAAGCCTGCGCGCGAGGGACCCAAACTTGGGTATCGATCGCCATCGGCACCACGGTCGCAGCCAAGCCTTGGGCCTGCACCCGCGCGGCCAGGTAATCGTTGGCACAGGTCACCAAATCCGCGAAGCGCCACCAGGCATGCAGACGTTGTCTCACTTTCCAGCGGGTGATCCAAGAGTAGGCCCGTCCTGGCCGGGTCCATAAGGCGTCGTCGAAATCGAAAAGCACCGGGCACCCGAGGCGGTTGAATTCGGGAAACCAGGCGGGCGAGCCCAGCCATTTTTGATTCACAAAGAGGTCAATGCCCTCCAAGCGGCGCAATAAGTCTGGCTCTTGGATCAGGTCGGTCGCCAGGACACAGGTCACCTCGACCCCCTCCTTTCGGAGCCAGGGCTCAAACTGCCCGAAGCGGAACCGGTAGCTCGGCGTCTGCCGCTCTCCGTAAGCCAAGACCACGACCCTCATCCTCCGAAATGCTCCAAACAGAGCTGCTGGCCTGAAAAGCTGGCTCGGAGATAGCCCACTCTCGGGAGCGGATCCTCCCGTCCGAGTGGAATTGATTTCCCACTGCCGAAGCCCTCGTGGAAGGCCTCGACAGCCGGGCGCCGACAGAATTTCCAGAGCTTAGCCCGGCCTTTCACTGTCCACGAAGTAGCTTTCTTCAAATTGGCCAGAGCCAAGCGCATCTCGCGACAATACTCGCCCCGTGCCAGATCACTGCGATTTGCCTCGTGCCGCCGAAAGCCAGCCAAGACCGCCTTCACATGCACAAGCGGCTCTTTTTGAAAGAATCGCGTCCACAACTCGCCATCGACTGCCAGAGACAGGGACTCATCCAGCCGACCCCCGCAGGCCTCCCACAAATCCCGCCGCCAAAAAGTCGACTCTTGCTGGATGCTAAAAGCCCTTCCTTCCAGGAAATCGTGCAAATTGAAGGGCGAAGCCAGACGGGGCTCCAAGGTCTCTCCAGCCGTGACATCGCTGGGAATTCCCGTGATCCACCGAATCCTCGGCTCTTCTCGGAAAGTTCTCGCCACCGTTTCGAGAGCGTTTGGGGCCAAGAGATCATCGGCATTTAGCCAAGCAAAGATCTCGCCCGTGGCTCGCGCAAAACCCTTATTCAAGGCCTCCGCGTGCCCCGAATCTGGCTCACTCACCCAGTAGGCCAATCGATCGCGGCGAGCGCGAATCGTCTCGACAGAGCCATCCCGGCTCGCCCCATCGATCACGATGTATTCCAGATTCTCGTAACGCTGAGCCAATACCGAATCCATAGCCCGAGCCAGGAAGGGCTGGCCCTCTCGGACAGCCGTCACCAAGCTAATTCGGGGAAAAGACTTCACAGTTGCTCCTCGCTGGAACACAGCAGGGTCCCCGTCAACTCAGAGAGATGAAAACTCGCCGAGAGAAACCGACTCCGGCCCCCTCAGACAGCCGGAATGAGCCCGTCCTCTTATACCAAGCTGCCGGATAAAGTGGTAGAACGGCCGCGTGAATTTCGGATCAGACCAAGGCACGACGAGGGCGTGGTGCGGGCACCACCACCGAGGAGCAACGCCGGACTGATGCGAAAGACACCGGCCCTCTCTCCTCTGCGCGTCAGCGCCTTTCCCACACTCCTTCTAAACTACCGTTCTACCAGTTTATCCGGTCGGTTGGTATCAGCAAGGGCCTCTCCTCTTTGTGCGCCGAATTCGAATGCTTGACAGAGTTTGGGTAAGCGATTCAAACGAAGGGATGGAGGAAAGAGTGAAAATCGTAAACCCGTGTTTCCCGCGGTCAGGCCACCGTTTTTTGCGGGGCATGTGCAAAAACTATTTCGGAGAAAAAATGGTGCTGGCTTACGCCTCTGATGGCAAGAACACTCGCGGCCTGCCCCAAGGCAATTACCTCAAGGATCACGACTTTGGAGTCGCCAAAGGGAATCCTGGCATTCCTTTTAAAAAAGGCCCCCATTACATCGTGCAATACCGCCACCCCTTGGAGTCAATTGCCTCGCTTTACGAGTTCCGTCTTTTCCACGGCCACGACCAAGACTCCCGAGAAGACTGGAATCACTTTTTGGAGAGGAATGTGGCATTCTGGAAACGGTTTATCGAAAAGTGGTGCTTGAGAGATCTTTCCCACACGGGAATCCAGCTCCTGAGAATCGCTTATCGTGACCTTTGCGATGACCCGCTTGGCACCCTGAGTCGAGTAGTCGAGTTCGCACCGCTTGACGGTCTCCCAGTCGATCCTGCGCGGCTCCAAGCGGCGGTCGAAAAAAGCTCGGGTAATTTCGCTCGCTATGTCCAAGACCAAAAAGAGGGGATCAAAACCCAGACTCAACGGCGGCAGCTACGAGACTTCCGTTATTTTTCTGATCGATTTCCGGAAATCGAGCGCGAACTCCAGTCAGACTACTTAGGCCCCCTTCAAATTGATTCCCTCTTCGACCCCTCATGAGAGGGGATTCAGCCGAAAAAGTCCCAAGAGTTTTTTAACGTGCTCTCCACGGCAAAAGAGCACGAGCGATCGAAAATCCTACCCTATTGCCAACAGCCAAATGCAACCTGAAATAAAAATTATCAATCCCTGTTTCCCGCGCTCTGGGCACCGTTTTCTGCGGGTCATGTGCAAGAGCTACTTCGGAGAAAAAATGCTTTCTTGCTCGGCTTCCAACCGCTTCAACAAAGACATGAATCTGGTGAACTATCTAAAAGATCACGACTTTGGGCTTGCCCGGGGAAACTCTGGAATTTCTTTGGAAAAAGAAAATCGATACATCGTGCAATACCGGCACCCAATTGAATCGATTGTTTCTCATTACGAAATGCGGCTCTTCCATGGCTATGACAATGACACAGAACAAAGCTGGAAACGTTTCTTGGATTCCAGTCTGAATTTTTGGAAGCGATTTGTCGAAAAGTGGTGTCTGCGAGACCTTTCCCCAATGGGATTGAGAGTCCTACGCATCCCTTACAGCGAACTTTGTGATGATCCTTTATCTGTTCTCAGGCGGGTGGTTGAGTTCGCGCCACTTGACGGAAAAGATCCAGATTCGGAACGGCTACAAGCTGCTTATGACAAGAACACTGGGAGCTTCGCACGCTATGTCGAACACCATAACGAGGGAAAGAAAAACCTCACAAAAAGGCGTGACGTTAGGGACTTCAAATATTATTCTGAAGACTTTGCACTCCTTGAAGAAACGCTCCACTCTAGCTACTTGGGACCTCTTAAGATCAATACCTTATTCACCTAAAGCTAAGCTACCGGAGAAACTGGCAGAGTGAAGGGAGTAGGGCCTCAGCGTGCGTCTTTCTCCTGATTCACCATGGAAGCCACCTTGGCTCCGATGCTACTCTTCCAAAACTCGTTTTTTGGCGGAACATCCAAACAATTGTGGGAATCCCTCATTCAGTTTGAGCCACGACTTTGATTGCTCACGTCGCTCACGCTTTTCCCGACGGAGCCGCCAAGCCTCAGGCCATAACATCCAACAAAACTTCCATTTTCGCCGGATATGCAGAAGCCGCCCCTCTACCTGGAGTAATTTCTCGCGTCTTCCAGAATTTTCCCACAAAGCGTCCGAGATCATTTTTTTTTCGTCGCCAGACCAGCGAGCAAGCTGCTCCTTCCATTCCTGACAAAGACCACTGTAAAAGCGGACTTCGTCCTGCGGGGTCAGAGGGGAGTAGCCAGCTTCTGGAAGTTGGAAAGAGGCCACCCGATTCGGACTCACGACCAATCTGATCTTGGTCGCGCAGCGAATGGCCCAACCCACGTCGCCAATGTGTCCGAATTCTTCCGGGAAGAGGTGCTCCTTAAGAAAACCCGTTCGAAACAGATTGCTAGCGCAACTTCCAGAATAGGAATTGAGGTAGGTTTCGATGCAAAAATGAGACGTGTAGACAGCCAGTTCGCCTGAGGAAAGGAGTTGCGGTCGTGTGAGCGAAAGCCACTCGGAAATTTTTTCCGGAGGCCATATAGGAACCTGCAACCCACCCTCCGCCGCATCCGCATTTCTCTCCATTCGTGGCGGAGAGACCACACAATCCGCTTGATTCTCATCGACCGCTCTCAGCAGATGAAGAAGCCCCATCCCGGTGATGAGATCCCCAATTGTCGAAAAATAAAGCCAAGGGGCCACACACTGCTTTATCCCATAGTTCCAAGCTTGGTAGAGTCCCGGAGGTCGGCGGTGGACCTGCAATTTCTCAGGAGGAAGGAGTCGCTCGGCCCACGCGATGGTTTCATCTTCCGATTCGCTATCCACCAGATGGATTTCAGAAACAAACTCGGCCCAATCTCCCATGGCCCGGACATGGGCCTCCATTTCTTGGCCGCAGTTCCGCGTAGGGAGAACGCAGCTTATGAGAGGCTCGGATCTACGTAAGCAATACCAACCAATGTCCACCAGCGCCTCCCATTGCTCCTCCCGCGTTCCCGGAAATAGACCTCGGGATTTCGAGCAACTACCGGCCGGAGGCTGAGTCGACCGGAAAAAACTAGCCAAGGAAGCTTCGACCAAGGAAGTGGTCTTGCGGCAATCCTCCAAAAGGACAACCTGGACCATCCGGGGGCTTTCATAAAATCGGTCGAAAACCTTTTCGGCTTCGCCATCCTCGAGAAAGTCGGCCCCCTCCAGTAGTATCACCAGGCAGCTAGTGGGTTGGCCGCGGAAAAGGGATGCGACATCCGAAATCCCGCAAGCCGCCATCAGCTCCTCGCAAGAAGCTGTTCGATCGTGGGAAAAATTCCAAAAATCGGGCATCGTCGTGACGGGGGACAGTTCCCTAGCAAAGGAAGCGGTTCAGCGCCAGAACCTTCTTCCTACCCGGGCTTGCGATAATACTGCCAGGTCCCCTTGGCTCGGCTTCGTTTCCAGGGCGTCCTGAGGTTTCGATTGAACTGCCGTCCACCGTCAAAAAGCGCCATGGACGCATAGGAAAGAGAAAGAGGCAGGTGAAACCGCTCTTGCCCCACCCGACGTCCCAGCGCGACCATGCTCTGCTCGTCAAAAAGATTGAGGTGCATGAGGGGCGCGATGGAGGCGAAAGCCTCGTGGAAGGCTGAGGGCGCAATTTGGCCCAGCTCCAAGGCTCTCATCTTCCTCCAGATTTGGCGGTCGCCTGGCGTGGACAGCTTCATGACTCCCCCAGGTTTCAGGGCGCGCACCATTTCTTGCAGATGGGCCACTGGATCTTGAAAGTGTTCCACCACTTGATCGGCGTTCACGAAATCGAAAGCCGACTCCGGGAACTGCTCCGGCCTCAAAAAGCGCACCCCGTAGCGCTCCGAAAAGGCCACCGAACGAGGGTCCTGATCAAAACCAAAAACCTCGCAGCCAAAAGCCGTCGCCATTCTCGCCCACTCCCCCAATCCCATTCCATAATCGAGCACCTTCGGCCGAATCTCGGGGAACAGAAGACGCACAATCATGGCGTCTTCCGCCTTGTGAGCAAAGTGCTGAACCGGGCGGAACTTCTCCAAGTCGCCCGACTCGGAAAATCGTGTGTAGACCCATTCCGCCTCAGGCTCCTCCCAAGCCACCACCTGGTAGACCAAGCCACAAGACTGGCATCGGATCACGGTGAATTCGCGATTCGCCAGCGCTTTGGAGGCCTTTGGATGGAGCTCGTCTCGCAGGCACTTATGGGTGAAGGGAACGCTCCCTAACACCTCTGACGACTCATTGGCGCAATCACAAACCGGACAACATCGACGCTCAAACATTCCGTGACGCTCGGCTTGGGTCCCTCCGGCGCAAGGTCCATTTTAGCTTGGGCCAGGCTGCCCCAAAAATTGCAGGAATGGCAGAGGGAAAAGCCCGAACACGGCGCCATCATGCCGCCACCACCAGAAGGCCACCTCGACGGAGATCACGGAAAACCTCTGACTCACTGTGCATAGCGGAAAGACCGCAAAACACCGGACAGTGTCTCATTCACCTTCGATAAGGTGGCCTCGTCGAAGTGCTCTAAATACTGGCGGGTCTTGCCACTCCGCTGGTGGCGCCCAGCGTCCACCACCTCGGGCGGCCGCGACTGCGAGCGAAGCTCTTCCAAGGCCGCCGGGTCAATTCTCACAAACCGCTTTAGCCCTTTCGCAAACACCTCCCAATCATCCACCATGTCTTCATAACGCAGAAGCAGGCTGTTTTTCGAAGCTTTTAGCAACTGACTTGCCACCTCGAATTTGAAGCGGAGCCGTTCTGAAAACTTCTCTGCGTATTCGGCCATCCCTTGCTCAGCGATTGTCTGCCGATGTTTTTGTTGGGTCTGAGCAATCTCGGCAACTGGACTCTCTCCATGCGAGTCAAGAAAGGAAAAATAGGAAGAAATGATGATGTCTCGCGGATCGCGCACAAAAAAAATGCAGCGCCTTCTTCGAACGAATTCAATCGTGGCCGTGTCCCTGACCAACCAATGAAATTCGGGGACGTGGGAAGCGACGACCCCTTTCGGTGGAACCAAAGAAAGCCTCAAGGGACCATAAATGCCCCCCCGTTTAGCAAACTCAATTTCTGTTTGCCGTTTCAAATTCCCTTCATAAATCTCCTGGGCATAATCGATGTGCTCCAGACCCTGAAACTGCTTCAGGACGAAATTGGAAAAAAGCGTGCTCGCGCTTTTGTGGAAGGTATAAAAGAATACTGATTTCGGCCTGCGCTTTTCCAAAAACCAATCTTGGATTGGGTTTGAGGCAATTTTCTTGGAGGCGGTTGGTGGGGTAGCCGTCATTGTGGGACTGAACCCCTAAACTATCACCGACCAAGCTGCAAAATAAATCGGAAGAATGCCTAAGTGACTTTTGGTGCAGACTGAGGCCGGGCTGCCAACTGCTGAACCCCTTCTCGTACTATCTTTCCGAGAGGAAAGAACTTTCTCTCAAGAATCGCCGACGTGTCCTCAGCTGAAACCTAGCAGACTTCGACGCCTCTTTATAGGTCACTCCGGTAACCGTTTCCATCAAATCGACTGTTTCTGGGCTCAAAAATTGTCTGATTCTCACGTTTCGACTTCTTTCGTAAGTGTGGTCTCCACCTCGATTGATGGCTGCCAAAAATTTGGAAAATCTCCTCGAGGCCTTGGTAAGTTGTTCCTTGGTCGGGACCAAGCCGATGCGATAAGCCGCCAGCTGGAGCTGCTTCCAATGGAATGGCTGCTTCCTCTGGTATTCCAAGAAAAGAATCCTCTCTGGGTTCAATTGCGCTGCTGTCAGGGCAAGGGACACATGTGCCTCCCATTGACTTAAAAACCTTGGAAAGAAACTATCGATGTCAACGCCTTCCACGGCCTTCCGACCTTTCGCTTTAAGGTGGTTGTAGTAGGAATAAAGGCAGTTATCAGGTCTTCGAAATAAATAAATTACGAATCCCTCGGATCGTTGCCAAGGTTGAACAAGATTATGTGACTTAAAAAGAGGCCTGATTATCTCTGTCGCCCTCTCTGGAGATCTGCGAGATCCAAGATAAGCATTTGGTATCAACTGTCCCACGGGAAGACATCTCGTGGGTCGGGAGGCTCGATCTGCCTCAAACTCGATTTGCTGCGAGTAAAGTGCGGCAGGGTCTTTTCCTAACTGCTGATTTACTAAATCTGCCAAGAGTAACATAAGCCAGCGAGAACCTGATCGCGGAAAACAAACCAGAAAATTATCAGGATTTTTTATTTGATCCAAGAACACCTCTGGCAAGGGCATAAACTCCTCTTCTGTATTGCGACGTAAAGTTGTTTCTCGAGAGCGGCTCACTTTGCAGCGGACGGGCTAAAGGGGATAAATACCAGGACAAAGGCGGTTGCAAAAGAACCTAGCCCATCCTGTTGTGATCAAAAGAGCGCCAATATCCCGAGCGACCCGAAACCGACAAGCCTTTTTTTGCGATCCTAGGTAGCGTCCCCCTGAAGAACTGGATAAGCGACGGCACAACTCGTTGGAAGGCTTCAGTAAGGCAGCTCAGAAACTTCGTCCAGGAGCTCACGGATCGAGGCGTGTCATTTTTTTACTGTTTTCCTGCTATCATTCGAAGTCATGTGACCGGGTCATTTGAATTCAACGCCCAGGCCCGACTGATCGAAGGGTCTTTCGGTGATCTTGATGTGTCCTCTTTAGGAAACGCTGATTTAATCCCTTCTTGAGTGGGAGGATAGATTGAGAGTGGGAGAAGGGGGTGGTAGAGAAGAGGAATGGAAAAGCAGCTGAGTTTTGCGCAAGCCGAGTATGAAGGGAAGAAGCGTGTAACGCGGAGGG